>NZ_JBHURV010000002.1:82801-322760 GCF_042673865.1 Streptomyces sp. NPDC056987 | reverse complement strand
CCGCCCGCCCGCACCTGTAGTTCGCACCTACTACGGCGCGCCAACTGCTCCCGAGGGCGGCGGGCCCCCGGGGGGGGGGGCCGGTCGGCGCCCGCCGGCCGGACCCACCGCCTGCGTCAGTCGCGGGGGAACTTGTCGGTCTTCAGGACCAGGCCCAACTCGGTGGCGGTCAGGTTGATGTCGTCGCCGAACGTGACGGTCAGTTCAGTGGTGTAGTCGTCGCTATTCGGATGGGTGAAGACGCGACACCTGCCGGTGTAGGGGTCGGCGATCAGATAGACGGGGACACCGGCGGCGGCGTAGGCGGTCTTCTTCGGGCCGTAGTCGTTGGCGGCGGTGCTTTTGGAGATCACTTCGGCAATGAACTCCACATCTTCGGGGTTCCACTGTCCGTGAGCGTTCCGAGAGGCGCTGTCGGCCACCTTGGCGACATCGGGGCAGAATCCGTTGAGGTGTCCAGGGAAGTCGATCCGTACGTCCGACTTCACCTTCACCTCCCGGCCGAATTCATCCTCCAGCGCCCGTACGATGCGGCGGATGATCTCCCAGTGGGTGTCCCGTTGCGGCGACATGAAAATGCTTCCCCCGACGATCTCGACCTTGTATCCCTCGGGGACGGGCATGTTTTCGAGCATCTCGAACATCGCGTCCAGAGTCTGCACATTGCTCTCGTCGGCCATGTCGATCCTGTCGATGTCTACGACGGTCATCCTGGCGCTCCTCCCCGCTCCCGCGTGGATGCGGCGGCCGCGCGGTACAACGATACGCACGGTGACCGGGTAACGCCGTGTCTGTCATATGACAGCTTATGGCTGGAACACTCGTCTGCATGAGCATGAGACTGTTCGCCGCCGTTCTGCCGCCCGCCGCTGCCGCCGTCGAACTGGCCGATGCCGTACGGCACCTGCGCGATCTGCCCGGGGCCGACGGGCTGCGGTGGACCGGGCAGGAGGGGCGGCACTTCACGCTCGCCTTCCTGGGCGACGTGGACGAGGCGCTGCTGCCCGAGCTGACCGTGCGGCTGGAGCGGGCGGCGTACCGGACCGAGCCGTTCCGGATCCGGATCCACGGTGGCGGGCACTTCGGCGACCGTACGCTGTGGGCCGGTGCCGCCGGGGGCCTCGACGAGCTGCGGCTCCTCGCGGAACGCGCCGGCGCCGCCGCGCGCCGGGCGGGGGTGCCGATGGAGGAGCACCGTCCCTACCGGGCGCACCTCACGCTCGCGCGCGGCCGCAGGGGCGACGGTGTGGACCTCCGGCCGTACGTCGAGGCCCTGGGCGGCTTCGAGGGCAGGCCGTGGGAGGTGTCGGAGCTGGTTCTCGTACGGAGCCGGCTGCCGGTCTCGGGGGTGGCGGGGGAGCAGCCGCGGTACGAGGCGGTCCTGCGCTGCCCGCTGGGACGGGGCGGACGGGGCGGGCGGGGACACCCGGGCGGCGGGAGTGTCGGACCTGCCCGTTAACCTCGACGTGTGGATCCGAAAACCCGTAACCGCGTCATGGCCGCCGTGCTTGTGCTGATGTTCGCGATCATCGCGGTGGCGGCCGCGGTCGGCTAGGCCCTGCTCGACAGGGCCCGACCGACCGCGACCCGCCACCTGCTCTACCTGCTACCTGCTACCGCACCGTCCTCGTCATGGCCTTTGGCCGAGGCGCTCCGGTCACTACCAGGCGAAGGCCTCCGGCGACGGCCCCGGGCCGGGGAAGATCTCGTCCAGCGAGGACAGGACCTCCTCGGAGAGCGTGACGCCGACGGCCCGTACGGCCGATTCGAGCTGGTCGAGCGTGCGCGGGCCGACGATCGGGCCCGTCACGCCCGGCCGGGTGAGCAGCCAGGCCAGCGCCGCCTCGCCCGGGTCGATCCCGTGCTTGTCGAGCAGGTCCTCGTACGACTGGATCCGCGCGCGGGTGGCGGTGTCGGCGAGCGCGTCGGCGGAGCGGCCGGAAGCGCGCCGTCCGCCCTGCACCTCCTTCTTGATCACGCCGCCCAGCAGACCGCCGCCCAGCGGCGACCACGGGATGACGCCGAGGCCGTACTCCTGCGCGGCCGGGATGACCTCCATCTCGGCCCGGCGCTCGACCAGGTTGTAGAGGCACTGCTCGCTGACCAGGCCGTACGAGCCGAGGCGGCGCGCGGTCTCGTTGGTCTGGGCGATCTTCCAGCCGGGGAAGTTGGACGAGCCCGCGTAGAGGATCTTGCCCTGCTGGATCAGGGTGTCGACGGCCTGCCAGATCTCCTCGACCGGGGTGGAGCGGTCGATGTGGTGGAACTGGTAGAGATCGATGTGGTCGGTCTGGAGCCGCTTGAGGCTGGCGTCGACCGCGCGGCGGATGTTGAGGGCGGAGAGCTTGTCGTGGTTGGGCCAGGGGTCGCCGTCGCCGGCCATGTTCCCGTAGACCTTGGTGGCGAGCACGACCTTGTCGCGGCGGTCGCCGCCCTTGGCGAACCAGGTGCCGAGGATCTCCTCGGTGCGGCCCTTGTTCTCGCCCCAGCCGTAGACATTGGCGGTGTCGAAGAAATTGATGCCCGCGTCGAGCGCGGCGTCCATGATGGTGTGACTGTCGGCCTCGTTGGTGAGGGGTCCGAAGTTCATCGTCCCGAGGACGAGTCGGCTGACCTTGAGTCCGGTGCGTCCGAGCTGCGTGTACTCCATGGCTCCACAGCCAACGCGTTCGAGCGCACTCGAAGCAAGCCCGGAGGGTTGGCGTGATTCGCTCTGTTGACGTGGCGGGGTGGTGCGGAAGGCGCCGGACGTGTGGCCCGGTCCGTCACACGGGATGGCAGGCTGGGGGGATGCGTCTTCCTTCGCGTGGTTCCGGCCGCCTTCCGGGGGCCGTCGCCCGCCCCTTCGCCGTGGGCGGTGCCGTCGCCGTACTGCTGGGCGCGTCCGTGTTCGCGTCCGCGTCCGTGTTCGGGACGGCCACGGACGCCGTGGCCGACGACGGGAAGCCCGACCGGAGCTTCACGATCAAGGACGAGCGGATCACCGAGTCCAGCGGGCTGGCCGCCAGCCGCCGTCACCCCGGCGTGTACTGGACGCACAACGACAGTGATGACGGGCCACAGGTCTACGCCGTGGACTCCCGTACCGGCGAGACCGTCGCGACGATCACCATGCGGGGCATCGGCGAGCCCCGGGACGTGGAGGCCATTTCCCTCGGGTCGGACGGGAACGTCTACGTCGCTGACATCGGCGACAACCTCAACGGCACCTGGGACCACGTCTGGATCTACCGGTTCCCGGAGCCCGAGCAGCTCAAGGACGCGACGGTCCGGGCCACGCAGTTCACCGTCAAGTACGCCGACGGGCCGCGTGACGCCGAGGCGATGATGGTCCATCCGAAGACCGGCCGGGTCTACATCGCCTCGAAGAACGAGGACGGCGGCGGGCTGTACGAGGGCCCCGCCGAGCTGAGTCCGTCCGGTACGAACACCTTCCGGCGGATCGGCGAGGTGCCGTGGGTGACGGACGGTGCGTTCTCGCCGCACGGCGAGGAGCTGACGCTCCGTTCGTACTTCAGCGCCCGCGCCTACGCCTGGAAGAACGGGCGGCTCGGCGCGGACCACCGGGTGCGGGCGCCGATCCAGCGGCAGGCGGAGTCGGTGACGTACACGACGGACGGCAGCGCGCTGATGTTCGGCTCCGAGGGGAGCCTGAGCGAGGTCGTACGGGTGGACCTGAACAAGGGGTCGGGGTCGGGTTCGGGATCCGGGGGCGGTACGTCCGGCAGCGGCGATACGGGCGGTGCCGCCGCCGGGGGTGAGAAGACGGGGAACGCCACGTTCGGGGCGATCGTCCTCGGCGCGGGGGCGGTTCTGTACCTCGGCTACAAGCGGCTGCGCCGCAAGGGCTGAGGTCAGGGGCGCCGCTCGGCGGCGTCCTTCGTCGACGTCGCCGCCGCTGAGGGTGTGCGCCGGCGCTCCACCAGGACCTCCAGGCCGTCCAGGAGCCGCTGGAGCCCGAATTCGAAGTGGTCGAAGCCGGGTCCGAACGACTCCTCGGAGAGCGTGGCCATGACCGGATACACGCCACTGGTCATGGCCCGGGACAGCACGGGCTCCTGGGCCTTCCAGAACTCCTCGTGCGTGATCCCGGTCTTCTTCTCGGCCTCGATCGCGTGCACCTGCGTGCGCGCCGTGCCGATCACGTACCCCTCGACCATGATGATCACCGAAACCCGCTCGGGGTCGCTCAGCCCCATGTCCTCAAGGCGGGACAGCGTCGTCTCCAGCCCCCTGACCGCGTTGGGACCGAGGACGGGGCGTGCCTGGTTCACCGAGAGCAGCCTCGACCGCCGGGCGCCGGCCGGGGCCGATGCCGCCGGGCGGCGATATTCGTCCCGCTCGCGATACGGAGGTTCCAGGGGCTCGGCAGATGAGCGGGCGAGGAGCGACGGGGCAGCGACGGGCCCCGGCGCACACAGCGACGGGGCCCGTCCGAACCACGAGAGACTACGAGAGCCGCGGGAGCGGCGAAGGCGTCCCCGAAGACGCCAGAGGCGCCAGAGGCGTCAGAGGCGTCAGAGACGCTCGATGACGTAGTCGATGCACGTCGTCAGCGCCTCGACGTCCGCCGGGTCGATCGCCGGGAACATCGCCACGCGGAGCTGGTTGCGGCCGAGCTTGCGGTACGGCTCGGTGTCGACGATGCCGTTGGCGCGCAGCGCCTTCGCCACGGCGGCCGCGTCGATCTCGTCCGCGAAGTCGATCGTGCCGATGACCTGCGAACGCTTCGCCGGGTCGACCACGAACGGGGTCGCGTACTTCGACGCCTCGGCCCAGCCGTACAGGTTCCGGGCGGAGGTGGCCGTGCGGCCGACCGCCCAGTCCAGGCCGCCCTGGGAGTTGAGCCAGGTGAGCTGCTCGTTGAGCAGGAAGAGCGTGGCCAGCGCCGGGGTGTTGTACGTCTGGTTCTTCAGCGAGTTGTCGATCGCCGTCGGCAGCGAGAAGAACTCCGGGACGTGGCGGCCCGAGCCGTGGATACGAGCGGCGCGCTCCAGGGCGGCCGGCGAGAAGACCGCGATCCACAGGCCGCCGTCGGCGGCGAAGGACTTCTGCGGGGCGAAGTAGTAGACGTCCGTCTCGGTGATGTCCACCGGCAGACCGCCCGCGCCGGACGTCGCGTCGACCAGGACCAGCGAGCCCTCGTCGGCGCCCGTGACCCGCTTGATGGGGGCCGCGACACCTGTGGAGGTCTCGTTGTGGGTGAAGGCGTAGGCGTCGACACCCGCCTCGGCCACCGGGTCCGGGTGCGAGCCGGGGTCGGTGGAGATGACGGTCGGATCGGCCAGCCACGGCGCCAGCTTGGCCGCCTTGGCGAACTTGGAGGAGAACTCACCGAAGGAGAGGTGCTGCGACTTGTTGTCGATCAGCCCGTGTGTCGCGACGTCCCAGAAGGCGGTGGAGCCGCCGTTGCCCAGGATCACCTCGTACCCCTCGGGCAGCGAGAAGAGGCTGCTCACTCCGGAGCGTACGGAGCCGACCAGGTTCTTCACCGGGGCCTGGCGGTGGGACGTGCCGAGGAGAGAGGTGCCGGTGGCGGCCAGAGCGTCCACCGCCTCCGTCCGCACCTTGGAGGGGCCTGCGCCGAAACGGCCGTCGGCGGGCTTGATGTCAGCGGGAATCTCGATATCGGCCACGGGCCGGAGCCTAGCCGTTCCCCAAACGGGACGGAAACGTGTCCGTCCGGTGAGACACCGCCGCTCAGACCCCCGTCCGCGCTTCCGCCCGCACTCCCGTCAGGTGTACGGGGAGGTCGAACAGGTCGTTCTGGGTGACCACGGGCTTGTTGCGCAGGTCCGCCGCCGGTACGGCCAGGCCCAGGCCGGGGAAGCGGGCGTACAGCGCGGGCAGGGCCACGGCCGCCTCCAGCCGGGAGAGCGCCGCGCCCGGGCAGACGTGCGGGCCGTGGCCGAAGGCGATGTGGCGGTTCGGGGCGCGGGTCGCGTCGAAGGCGCCGGCCGTCGGGCCGTGCTGCCGCTCGTCGCGGCCGATCGCCCCGAAGGACACGACCAGGGCTTCACCCGCAGGGAGGACGGCGTCGCCGACGGCGATGTCCTCCGTGGCGTACCGGAAGAGGACGTGCGAGGTGGGGGAGGACCAGCGCAGCGTCTCCTCGATCACGTTCTCCCACGGGATGGTGCCGGCCAGCACGAGCGCGCGCTGTTCGGGGTGGGTCTCCAGGGCGACCACGGCGTTGACGATCAGGCTGATCGTCGTCTCGTGGCCCGCCGCGACCATCACCATCAGGGTGTTGAGGATCTCGTCCGCCGTGAGCCGGTCGCCGTCCTCCGACGCGGCGATCAGCGCGCTGGTCAGGTCGTCGCCCGGCGCCGCGCGCTTCGCCTCGACCACGCCGGTGAACAGCTCCCCGAGGTCCGCCATCATGCGCGGGACCTCCTCCGGCGGTGTCTGCGTGGAGAAGAACTTCTCGTACAGCTCCTTCAGCCGGGGATGGTCCGCCGGGTCGACCCCCATCAGTTCGCTGATGACGTTCATGGGCAGGCGGTACGCGAACTCCGCCTTCAGGTCGACGACCGGCTCCCGCCGGTGTTCGGCGAGGGTGTCCAGCAGGGCGGACGTCAGCTCCTCGATCCGGCCGCGCAGCCGCTCCACCCTGCGTACCGTCAGCGCCTGCGCGACCAGCGCCCGCAGACGGCGGTGGTCCGCGCCGTCCACGGTCAGCAGGGAGCGGCCGGGGTTGGCGAGCCCGATCAGCGCCCAGTCCGGCGGGATCTCACCGCGCTGCCACGCGCCCCAGACGCCGATGTCCTTGACCAGCCGGGCATCGGTGAGGAGCCGCCGCGCCTCGGCGTGGTGCGTCACCGCGTAACAGGCCACCCCGCCCGGCAGCACGACGCGTGCCAGCGGGCCGGCCGCCCGGAGCGCGGCGCTCTCGGCGTCGAGGTCGGTGACGAGCGGATCGAGGACGACAGGTTCGGCAGGGGCAGCAGGAGGGGTGGTAGGTGTGGTGTCGGGGGCGTCGGGGGAGGGACCGGGCTGTTGCGCGTGAGGACAGTTCATGGTGTGCCTCCGTGAGCAGTGCGGTTCCGTCAGCGGAAGGTGCCAGGACGCGAGTCGGTACGCGAGTTCAGGACGTGGGTCAGTACGCGGCCCCGTACGCCGGGGCGGGGGTGAAGGTCACCGGCAGCTCCGCCAGCCCGCGCTGCCAGGGCGACCGGCGCCAGGTCAGCGCCTCGGTGGGGACGGCGAGGTCCAGGTCGGGGAGGCGGTCGAGCAGCACCTCGATCCCCGCGCGGGCCACGATCTCCGCGATCTCCTGGGCCGGGAACGGGCAGCGGTGCTCGCCGTGCCCGAAAGAGAAGAAGGCGTTGTTGCCGCCGGTGAGCGCCGAGCTGTCCATGCGGATCTGGGGGTCGTAGTTGGCGCCCGCGATCCCCAGGAGAAGCATGTCGCCCGCCTTGATCCGGCGGGTGCCCAGGGTGGTGTCGCGGGCGGCCCAGCGGCCCGCGACGTTCTGGGTCGGGGTGTCCTCCCAGAGGACCTCGTTCATGGCCTCGGCGACGCTGTGCCGGCCGCCGGAGAGCGAGGCGGCGAACCGGTCGTCGGTGAGCATCAGCCGCAGCGAGTTGCCGATCCAGTCGGCGGTGGGCTGGTGGCCCGCCACCAACATCACCATCAGGTCCTCGGCGATCTCCTCGTCGGTGAAGCCGTGCGGGTTGCGGAGCATCCGGGAGACGACGTCCTGGCCTCCCACCGCATGCTTCTCCCGCAGCAGCGCGGCCACCGCCTCCGCGAGGAAGCGTTGGCCCGCCAGCGCGCCCGCGTTGCCGTCGGTCAGGTCGTTGAGGGCCTTGACCACGCCGGGGCCCTGTTCGTCGGGGAAGCCGAAGATCCTGGCGAGAACCCGGACCGGGAGGAGCTTCGCGTACCGGGAGACGATCTCCGTACGGCCCTCCGCGCAGAAGCCGTCGACCAGTTCGTCGGCGAACTCCTCGGCGTACCGCTTGAGTGCGAACGGGTCGACCGCCTCCAGCGCTTCGCTGATCGTCCCGGCCCGCTCGCGGTGCTGTTCACCGACGGTGTAGAGCACGGACGGCTGGTCGCGGCCGATCATCGGCGCCATCGGCCAGTCGTCGGGGACGTTGTCCCACTGGTTCCAGAGGCCGGAGTCCCGGCTGAACAGCGTGGGGTCGCCGGTGACCTGGTGGAGCTCGCGGTAGCCGAGGACCAGCCAGGCCGGGAGGCCGCCGTCGAGGAGCACGGGGGCCACGGCGCCGTGGTCGCGCCGCAGCTCCCGGTAGAGGCCCGTGGGGTCGCTCTGGAGGCGGACGCCGCTGAGGGGCACGGCGCCGTGCCCCGCCCCGCCGGCCCCGAATCCGCCTCCGGGGCCGCTGCCGACTCCGCTGCCGGGGCTGTTCCCGGCTCCGTGCCCGCGTCCGTGCCTGTAGTCGTCGGGCGTGCTCACCGTGTGTCCTCTGAGCCTTCCGAGCCCCGTGCGGGCGTCGCGTCCGCCGCGTGCTTCGCGGCCGTGGCGGACAGGGTGTGCAGGTGCTCCACGAGCGTGATCAGCACGTACTTGCTGGACGAACGGTCCCGCGCGTCGCACTCCACCATCGGCACGTCCGGCGCGATGTCCAGCGCCTCCCTGATCTGCTCCTCCGTGTGGAGCGGCCCGCCGAAGTCGTTGCACGCCACGATGAACGGCGTGCCGTAGTGCTCCAGCCGGTCGATCGCGTACCAGGAGTCGGCGAGCCTGCGGGTGTCGACGAGGACCACCGCGCCGAGCGTTCCGGAGAAGAGCCGGTCCCACAGGAACCAGAAACGCTCCTGTCCGGGGGCGCCGAACAGGTAGAGCACCGACCGCTTGTCGAGGGATATCCGGCCGAAGTCGAACGCGACCGTGGTCGAGGTCTTCTTCTGCAGCCCGTCGAGGTCGGCGAGTTCGTCGATCCCCTCGCCCGCGCGGGTCATCGTCTCCTCGGTGTTGAGGGGACGGATCTCACTGACGGAACGGACCATGGTGGTCTTCCCGACGCCGAAACCACCGACGACGACGATCTTCAGACCGTTGTCGGCGGTGCTGGCGAGGGACGGACCGGCCGGCGAGGGGCCGGCGGGCCGTTCAAAGGTTGCGGAGTCCAACGAGCACCTGCTCCAGGATGTCGGGATCGGGTAGCCGCCCGGCCGAGCGGTCCGTACGGGGATGACGAGCGCTGATCCGGCCCGTGTCGAGCAGATCGGCGAGCATGATCCGGATGATGCTGCCCGGCAGCTGGAGCTGGGCGGCGATCTCCACGACGGCCGTCGGGGTCTGGCACATGCGCAGGATCGTGCGGTGCTCCGACTGCATGCCCGGGGTCGGCGCGGACTCCGCGACCACGAGCGTCACCAGGTCGAAGGTGGCCGAGTCCGAGCGGCTGCGCCCTCCGGTGAGGGTGTACAGCCGGTCGGGGGAGTCGTGCCGGCCGGGGCGCCGCCCAGGGCCGGTCGCTCCGCCGAAGCCCGGGCTGCTCATACGGAGCCCGTGGCGCCCGTGGACGTGCTACTTGGGGATGAGGAGCGGGACGGGGAGGACGAATCGGGCGACGCCGGCGTGCGCGGGGGCGAGCTGAGGTACTCGCCGAGCTGCTCGACGAGTTCGCTCATGTTGTGCCCGACCAGGCCGACGTCGGAGTCCTCACCGGCGACGACGGCGAGGTGGGCGCCGTCCCCGGCCTCCACTATCAGCAGGAGGCCGCCGTAGAACTCGGCCATGGCGGACCGTACGCCGCCCTGCCCGTTGCCGAACTCGATGGACGCGCCGTGGGACAGACTCTGGATGCCGGCGGCGATCGCGGCGAGCTGGTCGGCCTGGTCGACGGAGAGTTCGGGTGTACGGCAGAGCCTGAGGCCGTCCCGCGACAGGACCAGCGCGTGCCGGGCGCCGGGGGTGCGCCGGAGGAGGTTCTCGAGCAGCCAGTTGAGCTTCTCGTCCGTGGGTGTGGGGGTGCCGTTCATCGGGAATCGCCTTCCGGATCCGGGTGAGTGGTCGTGGCCGGGTGCTGCGGGTTGTCCCGTACGGCCTTGCGGAAGCTGCTGAACCGGGCTGCCTGGACGGCCGGGCTCGACGCAGGTGTGGGGGGAGTGGAGGGGGCGCGTTCGCCGGTACGGCGCATCGAGGCGGCGAGCGTACGGCCGCGGCGCCGCTTGGGCAGCCCGCTCTCGCCGAACTCGATGGGCGGTTCCGGGGCGGCTTCGGGAGCGGGGCGCTCGGCCGTTTCGCGGGCCGGAGGCGGGGTCGGTGCCGGAGTCGGGGCCGGTGCCGGGGTCGCGGGCGGGACGAGATCAGGGACGAGATCAGGGACGAGGTCAGGGGCGAGTGCGGGGGAGGGAATGGGGCCGGTGCCGGGCTTCCGTACGCGCCGGGCCGCGGGCGGCGTCGGGTCCGCCGGCGTGGTCGCCTTCGCGTCCGACGTCCCGTCCGCCGTCGCGTCCCCGGGTGTGGCCGCCCTCGGGGCCGACGCCGAGGTCGCCTTCGGGGCCGACGCCGAGGTCGCCTTCGGGGGCGCCTTCCTGCGGCGCGGCGGGGCGGCCGGGGCCGCGCCCGTCGAGTCGGTGCCCATGATGTCGGCGCCCGTGATGTCGGCGCCCGTCAGGTCCGCGCCCGTCAGGTCCGCGCCGATCACATCCGTGCCCATCAGGTCCATGCTCGCCGGGGTCGGGCCCGCCGAGGCGGTGGCCGCCGCCGTCCCCGAGGCGCGGGCGCTCCGCGACGCCCGTGCCGCGGCGACCGTCGCCTGCCCCGTCAGCAGGGGCGCCTGGTCCGGTGCCCCCGCGCGCAACTGCGTGAGCAGGTCCTGAGGCAGCATCACCAGCGCGCCCGTACCGCCCCGCGCGGACGGCCGGAACGAGACCGTCAGCCCGTGCTTGCGCGCCAGCCGGCCGACGACCGAGAGCCCGAGCCGGGTGCCCGAGAGGCCGCTGAGGTCCGACGGCACCGTCGTGACGGCCTGTTCGGCGCGGCGCAGCTGGACATCGCTCATCACGAGCCCGCTGTCCTCGATGGTGATGACGATCCCGGCCGGCACCTCCTCCACGTACACGTGGACCTCGGCGGTCGGCGGCGAGAAGTTCGCCGCGTTGTCGAGGAGTTCGGCGAGCGCGTGCATGACGCCCTCGGCGGCGTGGCCGGCGATCGCGACCTGGCTCGTCGAGTGCAGTCGCACCCGCTGGTAGCCGCTGATCCGGCCCATCGCGCCGCGCAGGATGGACTCCATCACGATCGGCTTCGCCCAACGCCGCCCGGAGCGGGCGCCGGTGAGCACGGCGAGGGAGTCCGCGAGCCGGCCCGCCTGTGCGGTGCGGTGGTCGAGATGGAGCAGATCGCCGAGAACGTCCTCGTCGGTGTGGTGGTGCTCCATCTCGCGCAGGTCCGCGAGCATGCTCGTCGCGAGCGCCTGCATCCGCCCGGCGGCGTTGGCGCAGGCGGAGATGGCGGCGGCGCGGTTGGACTCGCTGCGGGAGGCGGCTTCGGCGCTGCGCCGGGCGTCGGCGACGGCGTGCCGGACGTCCTCGGCGGCCCGCTCGAAGTCGGCGTCGAGCTGTTCGATGCGCGTGTTGAGCAGGGCGTTCCGTTCACGGAGCTGCTCACGGGCCGCCGTGAGGTGTGCGACGGCGGTGACGGCGGCGACGAGCGCCGCGGCGGCGCCCCAGGCGAGGGGGGTTCTGACGGCGTCGGGGGCGTCGGGGGATACGGCCCAGTAGCAGAGGAGGCCGCTGACGGCAGCCGATATCAGCAGGGCCGGGGCGGTGAACCGGAGTGAGCGGCGCAAATTCGGCTACCTCGGAGACGGTGCGGTGGGGGTGGGGGAGGAGTACGGATTGTGGCTGGTTTAGGCGTGTTCCGACAGGTTTTGCGCGGTTCTTGCCTTCATCGTGCTCTCCCCTTGAGCTGACTTCCCCGTGCGGCGCCACCCATGGGGGCGTCCAGGGAACTATCCAGGGCACTACTTAACGTGTTCAAACGGTGGCCACTATATGAGAATTGACGATCAGAATGGGAGCCTCCTGTCTGCTTTCTTCTCTTCAACGGGTGTGGCGGAGAGGGAAACCCCTGATCCGCGACCGTCGCGGGGGCATCCTGGAGGTATGGCCGACCAGGTTGAGCAGCGGGAATCGACAGCAGCGGCGATCCGGACGTCCACCGTCCTCGCGCGGGAGCTGAAATCAGCCATGCGCGGTGAGGTCGACTTCGGGGCCGCCACGCGGGCCCTCATGACCATGGACGCGTCCAACTACCGCCGGGTACCGGTCGGGGTGGTCGCGCCGCGCGACGCGGCGGACGTGGCGGCGGCCCTCGCGGTCTGCCGCGAGCACGGCGTACCGGTGGTGCCACGCGGCGCGGGTACGTCGATCGCCGGGCAGGCCACGGGGGTCGGGGTGGTCCTCGACCTCACCCGCCATCTGCGCTCCGTCGTGTCGGTGGACGCGGCCGCCCGTACGGCGGTCGTCCAGCCCGGCGCCGTCCTGGACGAACTGCGCGCCGCGGCCCGCCCGTACGGCCTGACCTTCGGCCCCGATCCTTCCACGCACAGCCGGTGCACGCTCGGCGGGATGATCGGGAACAACTCCTGCGGATCGCACTCGGTGGCCTGGGGCACCACCGCCGACAACGTCCACGGCCTGTCGGTCCTGACGTACGGGGGCGAGCCGCTGCGCCTGGAGCGAGGCTGGGGCCCCGACAGCCCGGGCGCGGGTCCCACCGGCTTGGGTGCGGGTCCCACCGTCCCCGGCCCCGGCGCGCCCGCCGGGCTGCGCGCGCTGGTGGAGCGGAACCTGGCGCTCCTGCGCACCGGTTTCCCCGCCGCGATGCCCCGCCGCATCTCCGGCTACGCGCTCGACGCGCTGCTCCCGGAGAACGGCACCGACCTCGCCCGCGCCTTCTGCGGCAGCGAGGGATCGCTCGGCGTCGTCACCGAAGCGACCGTACGGCTCGTCGAGGCGCCCGCCGCCCGCGCCCTCGCCGTGCTCGGCTACCCGGACGAGAGCGCCGCGGCGGAGGCCGCCGCCGGGCTCCTCCCGTACGGACCGCTCACCGTCGAGGGCATGGCCGAGGACCTGGTGCGCGGCGGCCACGACCTGCCGCGCGGCGGCGCCTGGCTCTTCGTGGAGACCGGCGGCGCGGCGCCCGCGGAGGCGCGCGCCCGCGCCGAGGAGATCGTGCGCGCGGCCGACGCGCTCGACGCCGCCGTCGTGACCGACCCGGCCGGGCAGCGGGCGCTGTGGCGCGTACGGGAGGACGCCGCCGGCACCGCGACGCGTATGCCGGACGGCAGTGAGGCGTGGCCCGGCTGGGAGGACTGCGCGGTCCCGCCCGCCCGACTCGGGCCGTATCTGCGGGAGTTCAGGGCGCTGCTGACCGAACACGGGCTGCGCGGCACGCCGTACGGGCACTTCGGCGACGGCTGCATCCATGTCCGCATCGACTTCGACCTGTTGGGCGAGGAGGGCGTACGGCGCTTCCGCCGCTTCTCGGAGGAGACCGCGGAACTCGTCGTCGCCCACGGCGGCTCGCTCTCCGGCGAACACGGCGACGGGCTGGCACGCGCGGAGCTGCTGCCGAAGATGTACGGGTCCGAACTGGTCGGTCTTTTCACCGAGTTCAAGGACATCTGGGACCCGGACGGCGGCATGAACCCGGGCGTGCTGGCCCGGCCGGCCCGTCTCGACGCGAACCTGCGCTTCGCCGTGCTGCCCCGCGAACCCGTCGACGTCGCGTTCGGCTATCCGCACGACGGCCCCGACGGCGGGGACTTCTCGGCGGCCGTACGGCGCTGTGTGGGCGTGGCCAAGTGCCGGGTGGCCGGACCGAGTTCGGGCGAGAGCGTGATGTGCCCGTCCTTCCGCGCCACGGGCGAGGAGCAGCACTCGACGCGCGGGCGCGCCCGGCTGCTCCACGAGATGCTCGCGGGCGAGGTGGTGACGGACGGCTGGCGTTCGACGGAGGTACGGGACGCCCTCGATCTCTGCCTGTCCTGCAAAGGCTGCCGCAGCGACTGCCCGGTCGGCGTGGACATGGCCACGTACAAGGCGGAGTTCCTGCACCACCACTACGCGGGCCGGCGCCGCCCCGCGGCCCACTACGCGATGGGGTGGCTGCCGCTGTGGCTCCGGGCGGCGGCACCCTTCGCGCGCGTACTGAACGCGGCGGCGCGGGTACCGGCCCTGGCGGCGCCCGCGAAACGGCTCGGCGGGATCGCCCCCGAGCGGGGGATCCCGGCGCTGGCACCGGAGACCTTCGGCCGCCGGCTGCGCCGCGGGCGGCGGACGGTGTCCCCGGACGCGCCGGGGGGTGGGCCGAAGGCCGTCCTGTGGCCGGACACCTTCACGGAGTATCTGTCGCCGTCGGTCGGCCGGGCGGCGGTACGGGTGCTGGAGGCGGCGGGCGTCGACCTCGTGACACCGGGAGCCGGCTCGCGCGGCAGGCCCTCGCGCGGCAAGGGCTCGCGCGGCAGGGTCTGCTGCGGGCTCACGTACATCTCCACCGGCCAGCTCGACCGGGCCCGTACGGTCCTGCGCCGCACCCTCGGCACGATGGAGCCGCTGCTCGACGCGGGCCTCCCGGTGGTCGTCCTGGAGCCGAGCTGCGCCGCCGCGCTCACCACGGACCTCCCGGAACTCCTCGGCGACGACCCCCGCGCGGCCCGCCTCGCCGGGTCCGTCCGTACCTTCGCCCAGGCGCTGGAGGAGTGCGCCCCGCAGTGGCGTCCACCGCGCCTGGACCGCGCGGTCGCCGGCCAGACCCACTGCCACCAGCACGCGGTCCTGGGCGACGCGGCGGAACGCCGGCTGCGCGAACGCGCGGGCCTGACCGGCGAATTGAGCGGCGGCTGCTGCGGACTCGCGGGCAACTTCGGCTTCGAACGCGGCCACTACGACGTGTCGGTGGCCTGCGCCGAGGACCAACTGCTGCCCGCCGTAAGGGCGGCCGCGGACGGTACGGAGATCCTGGCGGACGGCTTCTCCTGCCGTACGCAGCTGGAACAGCTGAACGGCACCCGGGCGAGGCACCTGGCGGAGGTCCTGGCGGAGGCGCTGGAGGAGGGGCCGGAGCAAGCGCCGGAGCAAGCGTCGGAGGAGGGGCCGGAGGAGTGACCTCGGCGCGGGCCGGGCGCGGCGCCGACGGTTAACGTTGTACGTCAGCGGTTAACGTTGTAAACGAATGATTACGGCGCCGGTCGGGGGCCTGGCGCCGCCTCCTCCTCGACATGCCCTGGAGACCGTCAGGTGAACGCCCCCCGCGAGGTAACCGCAGCCGGGATCGCCCAGCTCCTCCGCGATGTCGACGCGGCCGCCCGGCGGCTGGGGTACGAGGGCCGCGGTGACGTCCTGGACGTCCCCGACATCGCGCGGCAGACCGGCATCGGGCCCGGCCGCGTACGTGAACTCCTCGACGGCGCCGAGCCCGAGCGGCCTCCCCGCGAGAACAAGGCGCGCGAGGCCTTCTACCGCCGGCTGATGAGCCGGCGGCTGGACATGCTCCGCCGGCGTAACCCGGACTTCCCGGACGGTGAGAGCTACCGCGAGATCGGTGACGACGTCGACCTCTCGCACTCACTCATCGGGCACCTGGTCAACGGCAAGCGCAGTTCCCGCCCGGAGTACAGCTCCCCCCTGGAGGCGCGTTACGGCGTGACGCACGGCTTCCTCACCCGGCCGGAGGGCGACGCGCTCACCGGGCACCTGGTCAAGGTCAAGGAGGGTCTGCACGCGGGCGCGGTCCTCGAAGGGCTGCGCGTACTCGGCGGCGAGCAGGCCTCGCCGCGCCGTACCGATGAAGGCGCCCCGTCGCTGGAGGGCCTGGTGGCGGTCGTCGACGCCCTCGTGGCGCGCAAGCGCATTCTGGACCGCAGGGAGCCGAAGGGGCCCGGTGGGGCGCGGATTTAAAGTGCGGGTTCAGTGCGGTATCGCCCCATCTGTGGCTCTGTTCCCGTCTTCCTCTGTAGTCATTTGTTGACAGAGAGACGGATGGTCCATAAGGATCTGGCCACGTCAGCGATTGCCACCGGCACCCCACGGCCAGGCGCGCCATGCTCGCGGCCCGTTCCATACCGGCCGTACGCATTCCGTGAACGCCCCCCGGCGGCCCCCCCATCTACCGCAGGAGCTCGTCTTGCCGTACCACAAGCCCGCGCGCCTCTCCATGGCCGTGTCCGCCGTCCTCCTCGCTGTCACGCTCAGCGCGTGCCAGGGCGACGACGACGGCGCCGGGACCACCGGGCAGCCCGCCCCCTCCTCGAAGGACGCCTCCCCGGCGGCCACCGCGTCGCAGGCCGAGGCCGGCTCCGGCGGTGATGTCGCCACCGGTGAGAGCGTCACCGGGAAGGTCGCGGAGGAAGAAGGCCCGGTCACCTACGAGATCACCGCCGAGAAGGTGGACCTCGGTACGGAGGCCGAGGCCGCCGCGCTGGTCCAGGACAAGGCCGACGCCAAGGGCAAGGTGCTGGCCATCGCCCATGTGAAGTTCACGCACACGTCCGGTCCTGCCATCAGCAGCAGCTCCGACGTGAACGACGGGACGACCATCTGGGCCGACGGGCAGCGCGGCGCGATACTCATCGGCGCGCCCGACGACGCGGCCGGCTGCGAGGACGTCTACGACATCGACAGCTGGAAGGCGGGCGAGAGCCACACCGTGTGCACCTCGTACCTGGTTCCCGCGGCGGCCAAGAACGTAGAGGTCCACTGGTCGGAAGAGGACGGCGAGCCCTACATCTGGACCTTCCCCAACGGCTGACACCTCCCGGTCCGGCGGGGTGCCGCACAGGGGACGGCACCCCGCCCCCCACCTAGGGTCGACAATCAGCCCACGGGCCGGTAGCGGGCCGTGATGTGCACGCGTTCCCCCTGGGGGCCGAGGATGCTGAGGAACTCCACCGGCCGGGCGTCGGCGTTGCCGAACCAGTGCGGGAGATGGGTGTCGAACTCGGCGACCTCACCGCTGCCGAGGACGAGATCCCGATCGCCGAGTACGAGGCGCAGCCGCCCGTCGAGGACGTACAGCCAGTGGTACCCCTCGTGCGAGCGCGGATCCGCTTCGAGACCGGTGGGGCCGGCGGGGAGGATGTGCTTGTACGCCTGGAGCCCGCCGGGTTTGCGGCTCAGCGGGACGACGGTCATGCCGTTACGGGTGAACGGCCGCGGGAGCACCCGGGGGTCGGGGCCGGCCGGGGTGCCGACGAGTTCGTCGAGCGGTACCTGATAGGCTTTGGCCAGCGGTAACAGCAGTTCCAGCCCCGGCCTGCGCTGCCCCGACTCCAGCCGGGACAGGGTGCTGACCGTGATGCCGGTGGTCTCCGACAGGGCGGCCAGGGTGGCTCCGCGGCTGCGCCGCAACGCACGGAGCCGCGGTCCGACCGCGGCCAGCACGGCACCCACGTCGTCCGCATCATCGTCCACGGCACCGCAGTCGTCGCTCATGCGTTCACTGTGCCCGCGCTTTGCGTTTTCCGCGAAAAACTTTGCCGTTTTTCCCGGGGCAGGGGCAGGTTGGTGGCCCGCCACCCATCACGGAGAAGAGGGCGCGAAGGCTATGGACACCGAGTCCTGGGACAAGATGTACCGCGGCCGCGACCGGGTTTTCAGCGGGGCGCCCAACGGGGTGCTGGTCGCCGAGGTCACCGGCATGCCGCCGGGGCAGGCGCTCGACGTGGGCTGCGGCGAGGGCGCCGACGCGCTCTGGCTGGCCCGGCAGGGCTGGCAGGTCACCGCGGTCGACCTCTCCAGGACCGCCCTGGAACGCGCCGCCGCTGAGGCCACGGACGTCGTTGGCCGCGTGGCCTGGGCACGTGCCGACCTCACCGCCACGCCACCCCCGGCCGACGCGTTCGACCTGGTGTCCGCCCAGTACTTCCCGCTCCTGCGCGAACCGGGCCACGCGGCACTACGCGGCCTGCTGGACGCGGTCGCACCCGGCGGCACCCTGCTCTTCGCCACCCACGACCTCGCCGATCTCTCCCCGCACCCGGACCAGGGCTTCGACCCCGGCGCCTATTACCGGCCCGACGACATCGCGGGGCTCCTCGGCCACGACTGGACCGTCCTCATCAACGAATCCCGCCCCCGCACGACTCCGGCCCCCAAGGGCACCGGCCACCGCCGCGACACGGTCCTGCGAGCGCAACGCCCGCGATCCCGCTGAGCCGCGCCTGCGGGGCGGCAGGGGTCAGGGGTAACGGGGGCGGGCCCGGCCAACCACCCGACGCCGGGAGGAACAACCGTGCCGCTGCGTGTCGTTCCGGCTCTGCCGACAGCTAATCCTTCTGGGCGTCCGCCGCTCGCGGTGCTTGGCTGTGGGGCATGGAGATCTTGATTCTGGGTGGAACAGCCTGGGTGGGCCGGGAGTTGTCGCGGGAGGCGCTGCGGCGCGGCCATCGGGTGACGTGCCTCGCGCGCGGCGAGGCCGGCGAAGTCGCGGACGGGGCACGGCTGGTGGCCGCCGACCGGGGTGACCCCTCGGCGTACGAACCGCTGCTGGACCGCGAGTGGGACGCGGTCGTGGAGGTGTCCTGGGAGCCCGGCTTCGTTCGCGGGGCGCTCGACGCGCTGGGGGACAGGGCCGGGCACTGGACGTACGTCTCCTCCGTCAGCGCCTACGCGTCCCACGCCGTGCCGGACGCGGACGAGTCCACGGCCCTGCTCCCTCCGACCGGCCTGAGCGAGGTCGGCAAGGCCACCTACGGTGAGGCGAAGGTGGCCTGCGAGGAGGCGTCGGCGGCTGCTGTGGGCGACCGTCTGCTGATCGCGCGCGCCGGTCTCATCGGTGGTCCCGGCGACCACAGCGGACGCACCGGCTACTGGGTGGCCCGCGCCGCGCGTGATCCGCACGGGCCGATGCTGGTGCCCGGCACGCCGGACATGCCGACGCAGGCGATCGACGTGCGGGACCTCACCGCCTGGCTGCTCGACAGCGCCGAGTCGGGCGGCACGGGCACCTATGACGCCGTCGGCCCGGTCGTCCCCTTCGGGGAGTGGATCGAGCTGTCACGGCAGATCGGCGGGCACACCGGCCCGGTGGTCACCGCCGACTCGGACTGGCTGCTCGCGAACGACGTCGACGAGTACGCGGGAATCGATTCGCTGCCGCTGTGGCTGGTCGAGCCCGGCTGGGAGGGGTGGCAGGCCCGGAGCGGGGCGGCGGCGCGCGCGGCGGGGCTCCGCAATCGGCCCCCGGCGGAGCTGCTGGCCGACACGTTGCGCTGGGAGCGCGCGGAGGGACTCGACCGGGAGCGGCGGGCCGGGCTGAGTGCCCGGCGTGAGCGGGAACTGCTCGACGCTCTCGGCTGACGGTTCGCCCGTGGCCGCTCGCGGCGTGGTGTGCGCCAAGAACGACCGCCGGACGAGGGTGCTCCGGACCTTCTGCCAGATCTACTGGCTGGAGCTGCTGCGCCACGCGGGCGTGGAGGAGGACCGGCTCACGCAAGAGCAGTTCGTCACGGCCGACCGCCTCACCGACGGGGACGGCGTGATCTCACGGCAGGAGTTCGTCCGCGCGGTGCGTGAGCACTTCCTCTCGAACGACCCGGAGGCGCCCGGCAGCCTTCTCCGGTGTCACCGAGTGGGTCCGTCGCTCGCCGCGGTCGAAACTGATCGGCCCGGCCGCTCGTCTTGAGTGACGAGGCCAAGTGGACGGGACGTCATGGTGGAGCAGGTACGGGCAGACATGCGGGCAGACAGCGGTGCGCGGGCGCCGGAGACGGTGTCGCCGGTGAAGGCGGTGTTCCGGCGTGTGGCGGGGCGTGGGGAGGGTGGCGGCGAGGAGCGGTCCGCCTGGGCGCGGGGGCGGGTGGTCGCCGGGTTGGCGGTGGTGACGGCCGGGCTGATGGTGTTCCACCGGGCGGTGCCCAACTCCGTGGGCCGGCTGGGGAGTCTGCTGGAGGCGTTCCTGCCGTGGCTCGGCCTGGTGGTCCCGGTCCTGCTCGGCCTCGCGCTGCTGCGCCGTTCCGCTCTCGCGCTGGTGGCGCTGCTGCTGCCGGTGGCGGCCTGGACGTACCTCTTCGGCGGGTTGCTGCTGCCCGCCCCCGGGCCGGGGCCGCGCGACCTGGTCGTGGTGCAGCACAACGTCAGCGACGAGAACGCCGATCCGGAGGGCACGGCCCGTGCGCTGGCCGCGGCCGGGCCCGATCTGATCGCGCTGGAGGAGCTGGTGCCCCCGGCGCTGGAGGTCTACGAGAGGACGCTCGCCGCGGAGTACCCCCACCACGCGGTCCAGGGCACCGTCGGGCTCTGGTCGAAGCATCCGCTGACCGAGGCGGGGCTGCTGGACATCAGCCCCCAGGGGATCGGGGAGGGGTGGCGGCGGGGGCTGCGGGCCGTGGTCCGTACGCCGCACGGCGAGGTCGCGGCGTACGTCGCCCACCTGCCCTCGATACGTATCCGGGCGACCGGCCTCGCGTCCGCCTGGCGCGACGAGAGCGCGGGTCTGCTGGGGAAGGAGATCGCCGGGGAGAAGGTGGCGGCGGTGATCCTGCTGGGTGATCTCAACAGCACGGTCGACGACCGTGGGCTGGCCCCGGTGACCTCCCGGATGAACGTGGCCGAACGGGGCATGGCCTTCAGCTTCCCCACGGCCTTCCCGCTGGCCCGGATCGACCAGGTCATGGTCCGCGGCGGAACGGTCGGCCATATACGTACCCTGCCGGCGACCGGCAGCGACCACTTGCCGGTCGCCGCCCGGGTCACCCTGGACTGACGGGGGCAGGGGGTCACGGGGGCAGGGGTCAGGGTCAGGGGGCAGGGGGTCAAGGTGTCAGGGGGTACAGGGGGTACAGGGGGTGCTGACGGGGGCTCAGGGGGACGGGGGCGTCATTCCTTTGTGCGCCCGTCGGCCTCGGCTGTACGGCCACCCGCCTCGGCGCTGCCCGCCTGGGGACCGTACGCCGTCAGGAAGCGGTCCCTGAAGGTGTCCATCCGCCAGACCGGGGCGTCCGGGCCCGGCTTCAGGCCGTCCTGCCAGCCCCAGTCGGAGACCCGGTCCAGGACCTTCGGGTCGCGGGCGACGATCGAGATCGGGACGTCGCGGCCCGCGCCGGGGCCCGTGACGGTCGCGTTGGGCTGGTGGTCGCCGAGGAAGACCAGGACGGTGTCGTCGGTGCCGTACTTCTCCACGTACGAGATGAGGCTGCTCAGCGAGTACTCGATCGCCCGGCGGTACTCGTTGCGCAGCTTCTCGGGGTCGGCCAGCACCTCCGTGGGGTTCGTGCCCTCCTTCTTGATGCCGTGGTAGACGGAGCCGTCCCCAATCTCGTCCCAGCCGACCATCTTCGGGATGGGCGACCAGGGGTTGTGGCTGGAGGCGAGGACGATCTCCGTCATCAGCGGCTCGCGGTCCTTCTTGCCGTGCTCCAGGCGCTCGTACGCGTCCAGGCTGTACTGGTCGGGTACGGGCGACCAGCTGAACTTCGGGCCCTTGTAGCCGATGTCCCGCGAGTCGTAGATGTTGTCGAGGCCGAAGTACTTCCCCTCCGGCCAGGAGCGGGTGACGCCCGGCATGATGCCCACCGTCCGCCAGTCTCCCGTGCGTCCGAAGGCGCCGGTGAGGGTGAGGCGGTCGCTCGACGTGGCGCTGCGGTAGCGCTGCTGGTTCTTGATCCACATGCCGGACATGAAGGTGGAGTGCGCGAGCCAGCTCCCGGCGCCCGCCACCGGCGAGGTGAGCCAGCCGCTCTCGGAGGCGAACCCGGCCGCCTTGAGCCGTTCCGTACCGTCGTCGAGCACCTCGCCGACCTGCGGTGCCATCGCCGGGTCCTCGATCGCGCTGCGGCCGTAGCTCTCGATGAACGTGAAGATGACGTCCTTGCCGCGCAGCGCCGTCAGCAACTGGTCGGGCGGGGTGTCGCGGAAGTGGTCGACGGCGGCCTCCTTGGCGAACTGCTTGCCGTCCTTCAGGCCGGCGCTCACCAGGTCGGCGTGGGTCCGTACGAGATCGGCCGCGCTCCTGGACGTGACGGGCACCCCGGCGACCTGGACGCCGAGCGCCGTGCAGGTCACCCACACCGTCCCGAACAGCAGCGTGGTACGGGTCGTTTGGCCGCTGTGGCGGACCATGAGGCCGGCCAGCCGTACGACCGCCAGCGTGATCAGGACGACCACGGCGAAGGTGAGGATCACGATCCCGATCACGGCGGCGATCGCGCCGGCGCGGCCGAGCGTGTCCCGGAGGAAGGACTCGGCGTCGTCGAACAGGATCCAGTCGAGCACCAGGTCGAACGGCCGGTCCAGGACCGTGTAGAAGCCCAGGTCGAGGAATTTGAGAAGGGTCAGCAGGCCGAGGCCCGCGCCCGCGACGGCTGCCGCCACCCGGCCCGCCCTGGGCGGCAGGACGAGCAGCACGGCGGCGCCGATGATCACCTCCCCCGGCAGGTGCGCGAAGGCTTCGGGGGTGATGAGGGAGGCTTCGTTCGGGAGGAGGAGGGCGACGAAGACCAGCACGGCGGCCAGCCCGGTGAGCGTCCAGGACCCGGCTCTGACCAGGGACGGGTGCCGGTCCCGCAGGCCGACCGGTGTCGGGGGCGGAGTGGGGGTCGGTGCGTCCGGCCGTTCCGGTGCGTCGGGTGCGCCCTCCGGGGCGTCCGGTACGCCCGCCGGAGCGTCAGGTGTGTCCGCTGCGTGCCCCGGGGCCGGCTCCGGAGCCTTCGGTTTGTCCGTGTTCAGCAGCCGACGAGCGCGCGTCCAGAGCGACAACCTGAAGGTCCTTCCGTGCGAAACCCCTTGTGGCACGGCGGACCGGACCCGTCGGGCCGGGACCGCCGCCAGACTGTACGGACCGGCGGCGGTTTCGGTTCAATCGTCCACGTGCCCGGTGGGGTGCGGTGCGGGGCGCCGTGCGGTTACGTGTCCGCCGCCAGCTCGCGCGCCAGTGCCACCAGATCGTGGATCGCCGGGTGCGGGGCCGCCGCCCGCCACGCCAGGAAGAGCTGGAGCGGCGGCGCGTCCGGCAGCGGGCGGTAGGCGACCCCGTGGTGCGGGTGCACGGCCGCCGTCGAGGTGCCCGTGACGCCGACGCCCCGGCCCGCCGCGATCGCCGTCAGCCAGTCGTCGGTGTTGCCGACCGTGAGCGTGCTCGTCGGACCCGTCCTCCCCGGCCACAGCGCCGGGGTCGTCGTGCCGGAGACCGTGTTCACGATCACCGTCTCGGACGCCAGCTCCGCCAGCGTCAGCGAGGCGCGGGCGGCGAGCGGACCGTCGGCGGGGACCGCCGCCGTCCGGGCCTCGGTGAACAGCGCTTCCGCGACCAGCCCCGGAGTCCGGGCCCCCGCCTGCCCCGGCCCGCGCAGCAGCGCCGCGTCGACCTCTCCCCGGGCGAGTCCCGCCGTGCGGTCGTCGATCCTGAGCAGTTCGAGCGGTGCCTCCGGGTGTTCCCGCTGCCAGCGGCGCAGCAGGGGCGTGGTGTACGCGCCGAAGGCCGACCAGGCGTGGCCGAGCCGCAGCGGCCGGTGGCCCAGCCGGCCGGTGTCGAGCGCCTCGTCGAACGCGGTGACCGCGGCCGCCGCCCTGGCGCGGAAGGCGCGGCCCTCGGCGGTGAGGGCGAGATGGTGGGTGGAGCGCTCCACGAGCCGCACGCCGAGCTGCTTCTCCAGTGCCGCGAGGGTGCGGGAGACGACGGGCTGGGTGAGATGGAGCCGGGCCGCGGCCCTGGTCATGCTGGACTCATCGGCGATGGCGAGGAAGCAGCGGAGATGACGCAGCTCGATGCTCATGCTTCTGGAGCATAACCCCAGCCCACTTTGCATTTCCCGGGGTGGGGACGGCGGCCGTAGCGTCAGGGGGCGGGACGAGGACGAGCGAGCCGCCGGAGTGCAGTATCTTGGATTGAACGTCCATCATGTTGGACTGTCGTATGCGTTGAGTGTCCGTTTGACGTTTCCGTGTCGTGGAGACCGAGGGGAGGAAGTTGTGGTGGAGGAGTCGCGTACCGCCGCCGTGGGTGCCGCCGTACCGGTGCCCGAAGCCGTCGCCGCGGGAACTGCCGCAGGAGTTGCCGCAGGAGCTGCCGGACAAGTTGCCGGACGAGTTGACGGTCGGGTCGGAGCCGAGGGTGCCGGCGCGGTCGGTTCCGGTGCGGCGGGTTCCGGTGCGGCGGCACCCGGGTCCCGGCGGCAGCCCCTCGGGCCCGTCGCCCTCGTCGTCGCGGGCGGGCTCTCCGTGCAGGTCGGGGCGGCCGTCGCCGTCCTGCTGATGCCCCGCACCGGCGCCGTCGGCATCGTCACGCTGCGGCTCGGGCTCGCCGCGCTCGTCATGCTCGCCGTGTGCCGGCCGAAGCTGCGCGGGCACTCGCGCACCGACTGGGGGACCGTCCTCGTCTTCGGCGCCACTCTCGCCGCGATGAACGGCCTCTTCTACCAGGCCCTCGAACGTATCCCGCTCGGCGTCGCCGTCACCCTCGAAGTCCTCGGCCCGCTCACCCTCTCGGTGATCGTCTCCCGGCGGCTGGTCAACCTGCTGTGGGCGGTGCTCGCGCTCGCCGGGGTGGTGCTGCTCAGCGGGGGCGGCTTCGACCGGATCGACCTCCTCGGTGTCGCGTACGCGCTCGGCGCGGGCGTCATGTGGGCGACGTACATCGTCTTCAGCGCGCGCACCGGCCGGCGCTTCCCGCAGGCGGACGGGCTGGCCCTGGCGATGGCGGTCGGGGCGCTGCTCATCCTGCCGCTGGGCGTCCTGGAGTCGGGGGCGAAGCTGCTGGAGCTGTCCACGCTGGGGCTGGCCCTGGTGGTGGCGCTCATGTCGTCCGTCCTGCCGTACACCCTCGAACTGATCGCGCTGCGGCGGATGCCCGCGCCCACCTTCTCCGTGCTGATGAGCCTGGAGCCGGGCGTCGCGGCGGCCTGCGGGTTCCTCATCCTGGACCAGGCGCTCTCCGCGCTCGACGCGCTGGCGATCGTGCTGGTCATCGTGGCGAGCATGGGGGCCGTACGGACCCAGGTGGGGGAGCGGGCGCGGAAGCGGGCCCGCACCGGGGCACGGGAAGGCAGGACGCCGGGGAAGGCAAGGCGCTGGGGGAGCAAGGCGCCGGGGGAGTAGGCGCAGGGAGACAAGACGCCGGCGGAGCAGGCGCCGAGGGAGCAGGCGCCGGGGAGCAAGGCGTCGACGAGCAAGCGTGCTTGCTTGTCAATTCGGGTGCTGCCATGCTCCGGGGCACGCACATCGCCGTGCCCCGAGGGGAGCGCATCCGTGTCCGACGCCGCAGTGTCCGACGCCGCCGCCGTGTTCGGGGACCTGAGCGTCGAGAGCGATGAACTCGACCTGCTGGTAAGTGGGTTGAGTGAGCCGGAGTGGGCCGTGGCCACCCCTGCCCCCGGCTGGAGCATCGCCCACCAGATCGCCCATCTCGGCTGGACCGACCGGGTGGCGCTGCTCGCCGTGACCGACCCCGCCGCCTTCGCCGGGGAGGCGGAGAAGGCCGTCACGGCCCCCGCCACCTTCGTGGACGACGGCGCTCGGGCCGGGGCCGCGCTGCCGGCCTCCGTACTCCTCGCCCGGTGGCGTGACGGCCGCGAGCGGCTGCGGCGGGCCCTTGACGAGGCGCCGGCCGGTGCGCGTTTCCCCTGGTACGGGCCGCCGATGAGCGCCCCCTCGATGGCGACGGCGCGGCTGATGGAGACCTGGGCGCACGGCCAGGACATCGCGGACGCGCTCGGGGTGACGCGTGCGCCGACCGCGCGGCTGCGACACATTGCCAGGATCGGCGTACGGGCCCGCGACTACGCCTTCCTGGTACGCGGGGAACAGCCGCCCGCCGAGCAGTTCCGCGTCGAACTCACCGGCCCTGGTGGGGAGTTGTGGGCGTACGGACCCGAGGGGGCGGGCCAGTACGTGACCGGGCCCGCGCTCGACTTCTGTCTGCTGGTGACCCAGCGGGCCCATCGCGCGGATCTCGCCGTACGGGCCGAGGGGGCCGACGCCGGGCGGTGGCTGGACATCGCGCAGGCGTTCGCCGGGCCACCGGGGGCGGGGCGGGCGCCGGAGGGCTCGGAGTGAGCGGCGGCGGTACGGCCGGGCCCGGTGACGGCCTGCCCCGTACCGATGTGCTGCGGATCGGGAACGCCTCCGGCTTCTACGGCGACCGCTTCGACGCCCTGCGCGAGATGCTCACCGGCGGGCCTCTTGACGTCGTGACCGGCGACTGTCTCGCCGAACTGACCATGCTCATCCTGGGCCGGGACCGCCTGAAGGACCCGCGCACGGGGTACGCGAAGACGTTCCTCCGGCAGCTGGAGGAGGGGCTCGGGCTCGCCCACGAGCGGGGCGTCCGGATCGTCACCAACGCGGGCGGGCTCAACCCGGCCGGACTGGCCGACGCCGTACGGGAGTTGGCCGACCGGGTGGGAGTGCCCGTACGGGTGGCCCATGTCGAGGGCGACGACCTGCTGCGACGCCGGAAGTGGGGCGACGGCGTCCTCACCGCCAATGCCTATCTCGGCGGCGCCGGGATCGCGGCCTGTCTGCGGGCCGGCGCCGATGTCGTCGTCACCGGGCGGGTCACGGACGCGGCGCTCGTGACGGGGCCCGCCGCCGCGCACTTCGGCTGGGACGAGGCGGTCGCCCCCGACTCCGGTCCCGACCTCGACGCGCTCGCCGGTGCGGTCGTCGCCGGGCATGTGCTGGAGTGCGGCACCCAGGCGACCGGCGGGAACTACTCCTTCTTCGCCCGGCACGACGTGCGCCGTCCCGGCTTCCCCCTCGCCGAGATCCACGCCGACGGCTCGGCGGTCATCACCAAGCACGACGGTACGGGCGGGGTCGTGGACCTCGGCACCGTCACCGCACAGCTGCTCTACGAGAGCGGGGGCGCCCGGTATCCGGGCCCGGACGTGACCGCCCGGCTCGACACCGTACGGCTCCACCAGGACGGCCCCGACCGGGTGCGAATCACCGGCGTACGCGGCGAACCGCCGCCCCCGGGGCTCAAGGTCGGGCTCAACCGGATCGGCGGCTGGCGCAACGAGGTCGTCTTCGTCCTCACCGGTCTCGATGTCGAGGCCAAGGCCCGCCTCGTCCGGGCCCAGGTGGAGGACGCACTCGACGGGCCGGCCCCGAGGCGCCGCCCGGCGGAGGTCCGCTGGGAGCTGTCCCGTACGGACCGGCCGGACGCCGCCACCGAGGAGACCGCGAGCGCGCTGCTCCGGCTCGTCGTGCGCGACAGCGACCCGGAGACGGTGGGGCGGGCGGTCACCGGCGCGGCGGTCGAGCTGGCCCTCGGCAGCTACCCGGGCTTCCATGTGACGGCCCCGCCGGGCAAGGGCGCGCCGTACGGGGTCTTCGAGGCGGCCTACATCGACGCGGGCGAGGTGACACAGGTGGCCGTACTGCCGGACGGGACCCGGTGGCCCGTCCCACCTCCCTTACGTACGGCCGGGATGGACGCCGTGCCGCCCGCACTGCCGTCCCCCGGACTTCCGCCGCCGCTGCCCGCCGGGCTCCCCACCCGCCGCGCCCCTCTCGGAGCCGTCGCGGGCGCCCGCAGCGGCGACAAGGGCGGGGACGCCAACGTCGGGCTCTGGACGGAGAGCGAGGCCGCGTGGCGGTGGCTGGCGCATGAGCTGACGGTGGAACGGCTCTGCCAACTCCTCCCCGAGGTGGCCGGGTTGCGTGTCGAGCGACACCTCCTTCCGCGCCTCCGCGCCGTCAACTTCACCGTCCGGGGGCTGCTCGGCGAGGGGGTCGCCGCGCAGGCCAGGTTCGATCCCCAGGCGAAGGCGCTGGGGGAGTGGCTGCGCTCGCGCCATCTCGACATCCCGGTGTCGCTGCTCCCGGACGCTCCTCAGCCCACCGACGGAACCGACCGAACGGACGGAACTGACGGAGTCCACGGAACCGACGGAATCCATCGAACCGACGCACCGGAGGCCCCGCAGTGACCGTGCTCCCCTCCACCCTCGACGTCACCTCCGCCGACTACGCCGCCCACCGCGCCGCCATGCTCACCAAGCTCGCGCAGCTCGACGCCGAGCACGCCAAGGCCCTCGCCGGCGGCGGCCCGAAGTACACCGCCCGTCACCGCGAGCGCGGCAAGCTGCTCGCCCGGGAGCGGATCGAGCTGCTGCTCGACCCCGACACCCCGTTCCTGGAGCTCTCCCCGCTCGCCGCCTGGGGCAGTGATCACCCGGTCGGCGCGTCCATGGTCACCGGGGTCGGGGTGGTCGAGGGCGTCGAGTGTGTGATCACCGCCAACGATCCGACCGTACGCGGCGGTTCGTCCAACCCGTGGACCCTGCGCAAGGCCCTGCGCGCCAACGAGATCGCGTACGCCAACCGCCTTCCCCTCATCAGCCTCGTCGAGTCCGGCGGCGCCGATCTCCCCTCCCAGAAGGAGATCTTCATCCCCGGCGGCGCGCTCTTCCGCGATCTCACCCGGCTCTCCGCCGCCGGGATCCCGACCGTCGCCGTCGTCTTCGGCAACTCGACGGCGGGCGGCGCGTACGTGCCGGGGATGTCCGACCACACCGTCATGATCGAGGAGCGGTCGAAGGTCTTCCTCGGCGGGCCGCCGCTGGTGAAGATGGCCACGGGCGAGGAGAGCGACGACGAGTCCCTGGGCGGGGCGGCGATGCATGCCCGTACGTCCGGACTGGCCGACCACTTCGCGCGCGACGAACCCGACGCGCTCCGGCAGGCCCGGCGTATCGTCGCGCGCCTCAACTGGCGCAAGGCGCACGCCGATCCGGCACCGGACTCCGTGGAGCCGCCCGCGTACGACGAGGACGAACTCCTCGGCATCGTCCCGGGCGACCTGAAGATTCCCTTCGATCCGCACGAGGTGATCGCCCGGATCGTGGACGGCTCCGGCTTCGACGCGTTCAAGCCGCTGTACGGGCCCAGCCTGGTGACCGGCTGGGCCAGGCTGCACGGCTATCCGGTCGGGATCCTCGCCAACGCGCAGGGCGTGCTGTTCTCCGCCGAGTCGCAGAAGGCCGCGCAGTTCATCCAGCTCGCCAACCAGCGTGACATCCCCCTCGTCTTCCTGCACAACACCACCGGCTACATGGTCGGCAAGGAGTACGAGCAGGGCGGCATCATCAAGCACGGCGCGATGATGATCAACGCGGTGGCGAACTCGAAGGTCCCGCATCTCTCGGTCCTGATGGGCGCGTCGTACGGCGCCGGGCACTACGGCATGTGCGGCCGGGCGTACGACCCGCGTTTCCTCTTCGCCTGGCCGAGCGCCAAGTCCGCCGTCATGGGCCCGCAGCAGCTCGCCGGCGTCCTGTCGATCGTGGCGCGCGCCTCGGCCGCCGCGAAGGGGCAGGTGTACGACGAGGAGGGGGACGCGGCGCTGCGCGCCATGGTGGAGCGGCAGATCGAGTCCGAGTCGCTGCCCGTCTTCCTCTCGGGGCGGCTGTACGACGACGGTGTCATCGACCCGCGCGACACCCGCACGGTCCTCGGGCTGTGCCTGTCCGCCGTGCACAGCGCCCCGGTCGAGGGCGTGCGCGGCGGTTTCGGCGTCTTCCGGATGTGACCGGGTGTGAGGCGAACGGGACGGGGTGAGGGGGACGAGAGATGAGGGAGAGACGATGATCGGTGCTGTACTGGTGGCGAACCGGGGCGAGATCGCCTGCCGCGTCTTCCGCACCTGCCGGGAGCTGGGGATCACCACGGTCGCCGTGCACTCGGACGCCGACGCGGGCGCGCTGCACGTACGCGGTGCCGACCTGGCCGTACGGTTGCCGGGGACCGCGCCCGCCGACACCTATCTGCGCGGCGATCTGCTGGTGCGTGCGGCGCTCGCGGCGGGTGCGGACGCGGTCCATCCCGGGTACGGATTCCTCGCCGAGAACGCGGAGTTCGCGCGGGCCGTCCTCGATGCCGGGCTGGTGTGGATCGGGCCGCCCCCGGAGGCGATCGAGGCGATGGCGTCGAAGACCCGGGCGAAGAAGCTGATGGCTGCGGCCGGCGTGCCGCTGCTCGCGCCCGTCGACCCGGCCGCCGCCACCGGGGCGGATCTGCCGCTGCTGCTGAAGGCGGCTGCGGGCGGCGGCGGCCGGGGCATGCGGATCGTGCGCGAACTCGGCGACATGGAAGGGGAAGTGCGGGCGGCGTCGGCGGAGGCGCGGGCCGCGTTCGGGGACGGCGAGGTCTTCGCCGAGCCCTATGTGACCGGTGGCCGCCATGTGGAGGTGCAGATACTCGCCGACGCGCACGGCACGGTATGGGCGCTCGGCACCCGTGACTGCTCGCTGCAGCGCCGCCACCAGAAGGTGATCGAGGAGTCTCCGGCGCCCGCGCTGCCCGACGCGCTCCGTACGGAGCTGGCCGGGGCGGCCGTCGCCGCGGCCCGCGCGGTCGGCTACCGGGGCGCGGGCACGGTCGAGTTCCTGATCTCGGCCGACGGCCGCCCGTACTTCCTGGAGATGAACACCCGCCTCCAGGTCGAACACCCCGTCACGGAAGAGGTGTTCGGCCTGGACCTGGTCGCCCTGCAACTCTCCGTCGCGGAGGGCACGCCCCTTCCGCCGGAGCCGCCGGCCGCGCGCGGGCACGCGGTGGAGGCGCGCCTCTACGCCGAGGACCCGGCGGACGGCTGGGCCCCCCGGGCGGGCCGGCTGCACCTGCTGGAGGTGCCGGGGGCCGGGGCGGGGGCGGGGGACCCCGGGGGCGCGCGGGGCGACGCGCCCCGGCTGCGCGTCGACGCCGGATACGCCGGGGGCGACACCATCGGTGTCCATTACGACGCACTCATCGCCAAGGTCATCGCCTGGGCGCCCACCCGGGCCGCCGCCCTGCGCCGTCTCGGGGACGCGCTGCGCCGCGCCCGGGTGCACGGCCCCGACACCAACAGGGCTGTGCTCGTACGGTCGTTGGAGCATCCGGAGGTCCTGGCGGGGCGGCTCGACACCGGCTTCTACGACCGCCATCTGGCCGCCCTGACCGCCCCCGCTCCGGGCCCCGGTGAGCGGCACGCGGCTGTCGCCGCCGCGCTCGCCGACGCCGCTGCCCGGTCCCTGGGCGGGGCTGTCCCGGCCCGCCTCGGCGGCTGGCGGAACGTACCGTCGGCGCCGCAGACCAAGACGTACGGCGTGCACGAGGTCCGCTACCGGGCGACCCGCGACGGCTTCGTGGTCGAAACTCCTGCGGAGAGCGACGAAGGGGCCGTGGAGGAGGACGGGGCGGCCGGCGCCGTACGGGTCACGTCCGTCTCGCCCTCCCGCGTCGGTCTCGAAACCGGCGGCGTCGTCACGCACTTCGATGTCGCCGCGTACGGCGACGAGGTCCACGTCGACTCCGCCACCGGTTCGTACCGGCTGCTCGCGCGGCCCCGGTTCGCCGACCCGACCCGGGGCGCCGAGCCGGGCTCACTGCTCGCGCCCCTGCCCGGGACCGTCGTCCGGGTCGCGGAGGGGCTGGCCGAGGGGGTACGGGTCAGCGCCGGGCAGCCGGTCGTCTGGCTGGAGGCGATGAAGATGGAGCACCGCGTCGTCGCGCCCGCCTCCGGCACGCTCACCGAACTGCTCGCCGTCCCCGGCCGCCAGGTCGAGGTCGGCGCACTGCTCGCCGTCGTCACCGCCACCGACGCACCGGAGGAAGATCCCTCATGAGCGGCACCCCGGACCGTACCGCTACTCGTACGAATACCCGTACGGGCTTCCTGACCGAGAGCGAGGAGCACACCGCGCTCCGCGCCGCCGTCGCCGCCCTCGGCCGCCGCCACGGACGCGGCTACGACCGCGAGACCCTGTGGCGCGAGGCCGGCAAACTCGGCTACCTCGGGGTGAACCTGCCCGAGGAGTACGGCGGCGGAGGCGGCGGCATCACCGAACTCTCCCTGGTGATGGAGGAGTTGGCAGCGGCCGGCTGCCCGCTCCTGCTGATGATCGTGTCACCCGCCATCTGCGGCACGGTGATCGCCCGCTTCGGTACGGACGACCAGAAGCGGCAGTGGCTGCCCGGCCTCGCCGACGGCTCCCGCACCATGGCCTTCGGCATCACCGAGCCCGACGCCGGTTCCAACTCCCACCGGATCACGACCACGGCGCGCCGGGACCCGGACGGCGACGGCTGGATCCTGACCGGCCGCAAGGTCTTCGTCTCCGGCGTCGACCTCGCGGACGCCACGCTCATCGTCGGGCGGACCGGGAAGACCGGGAACGCCGGGAACTCCGGATCCGGCGGGGCGGGCGGGGCCGGCGGCGGGCTCAAGCCCTGCCTCTTCATCGTCCCGCGCGACGCCGAAGGCTTCGGCCGTACCCCCATAGACATGGAACTCCACTCCGCCGAGAAGCAGTTCGAGCTGGTACTCGACGACGTACGGCTCCCGGCCGACGCGCTCGTCGGCGACGAGGACGCCGGGCTGCGCCAGCTCTTCGCCGGGCTCAACCCCGAGCGTGTGATGACCGCCGCGTACGCGCTCGGCATCGGGCGGTACGCGCTCGGCCGGGCCGTCGAGTACGCGAAGACCCGGCAGGTCTGGAAGGCGCCCATCGGCGCGCACCAGGCCATCGCGCACCCCCTCGCGCAGGCCCACATCGAGATCGAGCTGGCCGAACTGATGCTGCGCAAGGCGGCGTTCCTCTACGACGCGGGCGACGACACCGGTGCGGGCGAGGCCGCCAACATGGCCAAGTACGCCGCCGGGGAAGCGTGTGTGCGCGCCGTGGACCAGGCCGTGCACACCCTCGGCGGCAACGGCCTCACCCGTGAGTACGGACTCGCCTCACTCGTCACCGCCGCCCGCGTGGCCCGGATCGCGCCCGTCAGCCGCGAAATGATTCTGAATTACGTGTCCCACCAGTCCCTGGGTCTCCCCAAGTCGTACTGAGTCGGAGCGGAGGGGGATCACCATGGAGTTCGACAGTTCGGACGGGTCCGGCGGGAGCCGTGTGTTCCGCAGTGAGTACGCGGACGTCCCGGCCGTGGAGCTGCCCATCCACGAGGCGGTGCTCGGCCGTGCCGCCGCGTACGGCGACACCGTAGCCCTCGTCGACGGGACGAACGGCACGGCCACCACCTACGCCCAACTCGACCGGGCGCACCGGCGGATCGCCGCCGCGTTCGCCGACGCGGGGGTGCGCAAGGGCGATGTCCTCGCCCTGCACAGCCCCAACACCGTCGCGTACCCGGCGGTGTTCCACGCGGCGACCCGCGCCGGGGCGTCCGTCACCACCGTCCACCCGCTCGCCACCCCCGAAGAACTCGCCGCGCAACTGCGCGACGCCGCGGCCCGGTGGGTCGTCACCGTCTCGCCGCTGCTCGAAGTGGCCCGCAGGGCGGCCGAGCTGGTCGGCGGGATCGAGGAGATCTTCGTCTGCGACCGGGCGCAGGGGCACCGCTCGGTCCTCGATCTGGCCCGGTCGGCCGCGCCGGTGCCCGAGATCGCCATCGATCCCGGCGAGGACGTCGCGGCGCTCCCGTACTCCTCGGGCACCACCGGTGTCCCGAAGGGCGTCATGCTCACGCACCGCTCGATGGCGACCAACCTGGCGCAGCTCGAACCCGTCATGGCGATGAAGCCCGGCGACCGGATTCTCGCGGTGCTGCCCTTTTTCCACATCTACGGGCTCACCGCGCTGATGAACGCGCCGCTGCGGCACGGCGCGACCGTCGTCGTCCTGCCCCGCTTCGACCTCGCCCAGTTTCTCGCGGCCGTCGAGAAGCACCGCATCACCGGGCTGTACGTGGCGCCGCCCATCGTGCTCGCCCTGGCCAAGCACCCGGCCGTCGCGCGGTACGACCTCTCCTCGCTCGACTACGTCCTGAGCGCCGCCGCGCCGCTGGACGCGCGGCTCGCCGCCGCCTGTTCCGAGCGGCTCGGCCTGTCGTGCGTACGGCAGGCGTACGGCCTGACGGAGCTGTCGCCCGGCACCCATGTCGTCCCGCTCACCGCCGAGCACCCGCCGCCCGGCGCGGTCGGCAAGCTGCTGCCCAGCACCGAGATGCGCGTGGTCGCCCTGGACGACCCGGAGCGCGACGCCGCCCCCGGCGCCGAGGGCGAGATCCTGCTGCGCGGTCCGCAGGTGATGAAGGGCTACCTGGGCCGCCCCGAGGCCACGGCCGGGATGATCGATCCGGCGGGCTGGGTGCACACCGGCGATGTCGGGCGGGTGGACGGGGAAGGCTGGCTCTTCGTGGTCGACCGGGTGAAGGAGCTGATCAAGTACAAGGGTTTCCAGGTCGCCCCGGCGGAGCTGGAGGCACTGCTGCTCACCCACGACGCCATCGCGGACGCGGCGGTGATCGGGGTGTACGAGGACGACGGCAACGAGGTGCCGAAGGCGTTCGTCGTGCGCCGGTCGGGCGCGGAGGAGCTGACCGGGGCCGAGGTGATGACGTTCGTCGCCGAGCGCGTCGCCCCGTACAAGAAGGTCCGCCGGGTCGAGTTCGTCGGCGGCGTGCCCCGCGCGGCCTCCGGCAAGATCCTCCGGCGGGAGCTGCGGGACCGGGAGGCACGGGACCGGGCGAGGGAGAACACCTGACGCCCGCCCCTGCCCACGCCCCCGCCCGCCCCGTCCGGCCTCGCACCATGCCCTGGGTCAGGCGATGCGCTCGACGTCGTCGAATCCCTCGATCTCCCGGGGGCTCCGCGTGCCCGGTCCCACGTACCGCGCCGAAGGGCGGACCAGCCGTCCCGTCCGCTTCTGCTCCAGGATGTGCGCGGACCAGCCCGCGGTCCTGGCGCAGGTGAACATCGACGTGAACATGTGTGCGGGGACCTCCGCGAAGTCCAGCACGATCGCCGCCCAGAACTCGACGTTCGTCGCCAGCACCCGGTCGGGCCGGCGCGCGTGCAGCTCCTCCAGCGCCGCCTTCTCCAGCGCCTCCGCCACCTCGAACCGCGGCGCCGCCAGCTCCCGCGCCGTACGCCGCAGCACGCGGGCCCGCGGGTCCTCGGCCCGGTAGACCCGGTGGCCGAAGCCCATCAGCCGCTCGCCCTGGTCGAGGGTCCGCTTGACGTACGCCGTCGCGTCGCCCGTGCGCTCGATCTCCTCGATCATGCCGAGGACGCGCGAGGGCGCGCCCCCGTGGAGCGGCCCGGACATCGCGCCGACGGCGCCCGAGAGCGCGGCGGCGACATCGGCGCCGGTGGAGGCGATGACGCGGGCGGTGAAGGTGGAGGCGTTCATGCCGTGCTCGGCGGCCGACGTCCAGTAGGCGTCGACGGCCTTGACGTGCCGGGGGTCCGGCTCGCCGCGCCAGCGGATCATGAAGCGCTCGACGACCGAGTGAGCCTTGTCGATCTCGCGCTGCGGGACCATGGGGCGCCCCTGGCCGCGCGCCGACTGGGCCACGTACGAGAGCGCCATCACGGCGGCGCGCGCCAGATTGTCGCGGGCCGTGCGCTCGTCGATGTCGAGGAGCGGCTTCAGGCCCCACACGGGCGCGAGCATCGCCAGCGCGGACTGGACGTCGACGCGGATGTCACCGGAGTGGACCGGGATCGGGAAGGGCTCGGCGGGCGGCAGGCCGGGGTTGAACGCCCCGTCGACCAGCAGCCCCCAGACGTTGCCGAAGGAGACCTGCCCGACGAGATCCTCGATGTCGACGCCCCGGTAGCGCAGGGAGCCGCCTTCCTTGTCCGGTTCGGCGATCTCCGTCTCGAACGCGACGACGCCTTCGAGTCCGGGGACGAAGGAAGTGTCGAAGTCGGACATCGGGCGGCTCCTCGCGTTGTGTGCGGCGTTTGCGTGTCTGCGCGTCTGCGTGTCTGTACGTGACGGGTCGTGACGTGATGCGTGCGTGCACGCGTGCGGCTGTACGCGGCATTGTCTCCGCGTCTCCGCGGCGTACGGTCCCGGTGCGCGATGTTACGCATCGTGACGTGTGGGGCGTGATGTGTGAGAAGACCACAGTGGCGTGGCCGACCTGTCCCCAGATTTTGGCGGGTTTCGACGGTACGGAAAGACGCGGCGGTGCGTGATAACCGGCACACTGCCAGTTTTTGTCCCCCGAGGATTGGCGGTCCTCCGTGCGGGGCAAACTCGGCCCTGCGGCAGGATGATCCCGTGCCTCACGAGACCCCGGAACCCTCCGCCGCCCCTGCGGATTCGACGCGCCGCGCCGATGCGACGCCTCCCGCAGATCCCACCGCTCCCGCGGATTCCGTCGCCCCCGCGGACCCCGCCGCGATGCGCGAGCACTACCGCGGCACCCCGCTGCTGGACACGGACCTCGCCGCCACGCCCATGGACCAGTTCGCCCGCTGGTTCGAGGAGGCCGCGTCCTGCGCCTTCCACGAGCCGAACGCGATGGTGGTCTCCACGGCCACCCCCGAGGGCCGCCCGTCCTCGCGGATGGTGCTGCTGAAGGCGTACGACGACCGCGGCTTCGTCTTCTTCACGAACTACACCTCGCGCAAGGGCCAGGAGATCGCGGCCAACCGCCAGGTCTCGCTGCTCTTCCCCTGGCATCCGCTGGCCCGCCAGATCATCGTCACCGGTACGGCGGCCCGCACCGGCCGCGACGAGACGGCCGCGTACTTCCGCACCCGCCCGCACGGCTCCCAGCTCGGTGCCTGGGCCAGCGACCAGTCCACCCCGATCGGCTCCCGCGCCGACCTGCTCCAGCGGTACGAGGCGCTGGCGGCCCGCTATCCGGAGGGCGAGCAGGTTCCGGTGCCGCCGCACTGGGGCGGGTTCCGGGTCACGCCGGAGGCGGTCGAGTTCTGGCAGGGCCACGAGAACCGGCTCCACGACCGGCTGCGTTACGTCCGCGGCGAGGGCCCGGACGGCCGGCCCGGGTGGCGGGTCGAGCGGCTCTGTCCGTAGCGGCGGCCCGGAAAGCCCCGGGAACAGCAGAACCCCGCAGGCTCGGGTTCCTCCGAGGAGGAGCCGGCCGGACGTACCGGCGAGCCTGCGGGGCGGTGACTGCTGTGGATTGGGCCGGCGCTTCACCGGCTCCGCACTGAGTGCGACGTCGGGCTGTCAGCCCGCAGCCACCTCACGAGTCCGGAAAGAAATCACTTCCGAATCACCTCCTTTCAGTGTGTTCCACACTCTAGGAAGGCGGCCGTCCCGGCTCAACCCATTTAACGGATCACTTTCGCGGCCGGTCGCGGCGACGATTTCGGGGAACGATGTGTGAGGTGGGCCACTTTCGAGTTGAATGATCGTAGGTGCGGCAGCAGAGTCAGCAGCACAGGCGGAGATGTCCCGCAGGGGGTGCCAGCGTGAGTGCTTCTCGGAGTGAGACCACCAATCCTGCCGGGCCGGACGAGCCGGAGTCCGATGCCGGGTCGGACACCGGTCCGGGCCCCGGGGCGGAGGTGCCCGGCCGCGACGGGCCGGGGTCCGATCTGCTCGCGGCGCTCCTCGACGGGATGGACGCGGCGCTCTGCGCGTTCGACGCGGGCGGCGTGATCACGCACTGGAACCGCGAGGCCGAGCGGATACTCGGCTGGTCCGCCGAGGAGGCCGTCGGACGGCACGGCTTCGCCGGGTGGGCCGTACGGACCGCCGACGCGGACGAGGTCCAGGCGCGGCTGATGGCCGTGATGGACGGCCCGGACCGGCAGGTGGACGAGTTCGCGCTGCTGCGCAAGGACGGCGGCCGGGTCCTGATCCGTACGCAGTCGTCCGCGGTGCGCGGCACGGACGGCAAGCCCGCCGGGGTGTACAGCGCCTTCAGCGAGGTCCATGACCAGGTCGATTTCGAACGGTCCGTCGCGCTCAGCGAGGCGCTCTTCGAGGACGCGTCCTGGGGTGTCGTCCTCGTCGACGTCGATCTGCGGCCGACGGTCGTCAATCTCCAGGCGGCGCGGCTGCTCGGCACCGGGCGCACCTCCGTCCTGGGACGGCCGCTGGGCGAGCTGATCACCCAGGGCGTCGAGGAGCTGGAATCCGCGCTCCACCACGTGCTGTCGGAGGGCGCTCCGTCCGCCGTCGCCGAGCTGTGGATGACGGTCCGCACACCGGACGGCGAGCGGCGGCGCTGCTGGCGGTGCGGCTTCCTGCGGCTGGCGTCACCGCTGGCGGAAGAACCGGTTCCGCTGGGTGTGGGCTGGATGTTCCAGGACGTGACCGACATGAAGCTGGCCGTGCAGGACGCGGACCGGCTGCGGTTCCGCGGCAGCCAGCTGCACCGCGCGGGCCGGGCGGCGGCCGAGTGCGAGGACCCGATGGAGGCGGCGACGGTCTATCTGGACTTCGCGCTCGCGGGCTTCGCCGACCATGCCCTGATCGACCTGGTGGCGGAGGGACGCGGCTCCGGGGGACTCGCTTCCGGCACGCCGGGACCCGTACGGCTGGTCCGTACGGTCGCGACGCCCGCCGGGGGCGCCTCGGGGCCGAGCACACAGACCGGGTCCGGCTTCATACCGGTGCGGTACGGGGCCGGGCATCCGGCGCTCCAGGCGATGGACCGGACCGGCTCGGTCCGGGCGAGCGCCCCGACGGGCACGGGCGGGACGGCGGGCGCGAACACCGGCGGGAACAGAGGTGGGAACGCGGGCGGGAGCAGAGGGGGGAACGCGGGCGGGAGCAGGGGCGGGAACGGCGGCGCGAACGACGCGGCGCGGCAGCCGGTGCCCGCGCCCGCGTGGGCGTCGTCCCGGCAGTGGCCGGAGGACTCCGTCCACGCCCTGTGCACGGTGCTGCGCAGCCGGGGCAGGTCGCTGGGCGTGGTGACCTTCCTCAGGGGCGCGAGCCGCGCCGCCTTCGAACGCCCGGACGCGGTCTTCGCGGAGGACGTGACCGTACGGATAGCCGCCTGCCTGGACCTCTCGGCCCTGCTGCCGGACGCGGACGACTGAGCGAGCGGACGCGCTGAGCACGCACGCCTGAGCACGCACGCCTGAGCGGGCAGGGCCGTACGCGTACGCCCCTGCCCGCTCGTGACCGTACGCCTACGGTCGGGACGCCTCCGTGGCCGTCGGGGGCAGCATCCTGACCGGTTCGGTCTCCGCGTCGTTGTGCCGCAGTGCCCAGTTCTCCAGGGCGATACGGCACGCGTGGTCGACATGGCGCAGATCCGAGAGGTCCAGCTCGATCGGCCGGTCCTTCGGCAGGGCTTCGAGCTGCTCCATGATCCGGGGCAGCCGCAGGAACGTCGCGTTCCCCGTGACCGACACCACCAGCCGGCCGCCGGTGAGCTCCCGCACGTCCACATGGAGGTGCGAGATCTCCCACGCGGTCTTGACCACGGCGAGCAGCAGCCCCAGCACCACGCCCTCGAAGAGGTTGGTGACCAGGACCGCGATCGCCGTGATGGCCAGGATCACGGCCTCGCCGCGGTGTTCCCGCCACAGCGGGGCCAGCTCCCGTACGGGCACGAGCTTGCACCCCGCGTGGACCAGGACGCCCGCGAGCGCGGCCAGCGGGATCACGCCGATCGCCGCGGGCAGCAGCGCCGCGAAGAGCAGCAGCCACACGCCGTGCAGGACCCGGGAGAGCGATGTACGCGCCCCCGCCTGGACATTGGCGGCGCTGCGCACGATGACGGCGGTCATGGGCAGCGCGCCGAGCGCGCCGCAGATCGTGTTGCCGACGCCTTGGGCCATCAGCTCCTTGTTGTAGTCGGTGCGCGGTCCGTCGTGCATACGGTCGACGGCGGCGGCGCTGAAGAGGCTCTCCGCCGAGGCGATGAGAGTGAAGGCGAGGACGGTGCCGAGCGCGGCGACCCCCGCGAGCTGCCCGAAGTCGTCCAGCCCGGGCGGGCTGATGGACTCCAGCAGACCCTGCACCTCGACCTTCGCGATCGGCAGGTCCAGCAGCAGGGTCACGCCGGTGGCGAGCGCCACGGCGGCCAGCGGTCCCGGCACCACGCGGACCTTCGCGGGGAGCTTGGGCCACAGGACGAGGACGGCGACCGTACCGGCGCCGACCAGGAACGCGGTCAGCGCCGTACCGTTCGTGAAGATCTCGCCGACCAGTCCGGGCAGGCCGGTGAGCTTGGGGATGCCGCCGGACGGCTGGGCGGTGTCGGCCATGGCGTACACCTGGCCCAGGACCAGCACCAGGCCGATGCCGGCCAGCATGCCCTGCACCACGGCGACGGAGATGGCCCGGAACCAGCGGCCGAGGCCGAAGGCCCCGAGCGCGAGCTGGAGCAGCCCGGAGACGAGGACGATGGCGCCGAGCACGCCCAGACCGAAGTCCTGGACGGCTTGGTAGACGAGGACGGTGAGTCCGGCGGCGGGGCCGCTCACCTGGAGCGAGCTGCCGGGCAGGACGCCCACGACGATGCCGCCGACGATGCCGGTGACCAGGCCGAGTTCGGCGGGCACCCCGGAGGCGACGGCGACACCGACGCACAGGGGCAGGGCGACGAGGAAGACGACGAGTGACGCGAGGATGTCGCGCCTGAGGACCTCACGGTCCTTCAAGAGGCTGAACATGAGGGTGTCCTAGCTGTGAGACGGGGCGGGCTACGCGGTGCGGCCCGGGAACGACGGCTCAGCCACGGCCGGTTGCCGTGGCTGAGGTCGTGCCCTGGGCCGTGCTCACAGCGGTCTGAACGCCCCGCCCAGCTCCGGCCGGTGGCTGCTCACCGCGCCGGTGTCCACCTCGTAGTACCAGGCGTGCAGCGAGAGCTGCCCGTCGGCGAGCCGCTCGCGGACGGCGGGGTAGCCCCGCAGGGTGTCGAGCTGCGCCGCGGCGTGGTGCTGCACGCAGTGGGCGAGGCCCTGTTCGGACGGCAGCTCGCCCCCGCCCAGGTCCAGCCAGCCGCGCACGGCGGGGACGGCGGACAGGTCGTCGCCCCGCACCAGGGCGCCGACCGCACCGCAGTGCGAGTGCCCGCAGACGACGATGTCGCGGACGCCGAGCACGCGCAGCGCGTACTCGATGGTCGCGGCCTCGCCGCTGGGCCGCCCTTCGTCGTACCGGGGGACGATGTTGCCCGCCGTACGCAGCTCGAACAGCTCACCCGGGCGGGCTCCGGTGATGAGGGACGGGATGACTCGGGAATCCGAGCAGGTGATGAAGAGTGCTTCGGGCGACTGCCCCGCGGCGAGTTCACGGAACTCGTCGGGGCGTTCCGCCACCCGCACGGAAAATGAACGGGCGTGATCGATGAGTGACTTCATGATGGCCTGCCTCCTGCACCCCCGGTCTTCTCTTGCCGGGGCGCGGTGTGGTCGGGTCAGTGGGGGGTGTAGCGAGATGAAGAGCCGCCGGGTCAGGCGGCGTGGATTCCGCGTCTGAGGGCGAACGCGTGGTTCGGTCGGAATCTCACTGCTGGCCCTCTCCTTCGGTCGGTACGCGGAACACGTTGCTACGCGGCAACGCGGTGCCGGTTCCCATGATGAGGCATGGCAACCTCCACTACTTTGCCTGAACATTACCTCTAGGTGAAAGATCAAAATTCCGCCAAGTGCGCCTTTCGTGACGCAAAGTGGCGGTTCTGGATCAGGTGTGCGAGCAAAGTCACTCGGGGTGATTCCCGCAGGCCCCGGCATTCACAGGAGGCTCCCCGGTTATTCGATCGCACGGTCGAAGAGGCGTTGCATTGGTGACGCGGAGCCACCCGGGCGCGTCCCGGCGATAGTTTCGGGAATGTGTCGCGCGCCCGCGAGGGCGGTCATGGGACGGTCAAGGGGCGGTCAAGGGCGGTCAGTGGCGGTAGAAGATCCGGTCCCGGTTCTCGGTCATCACCCGGCCGTTCCACTCGGTGCCGCCGTCGACGTTGCCCGACCGCAGCAGCGGCGGCTCGATGCCGCGCCCGGCGAGTTCCGTGGCGGCCGTCGCCATCACCGCCTGCATCAGGGCGCTGGTGACGACCGTGGAGGCGGGCGCGAACGGCGCCTCGATGCCGGGGGCCGTCAGCTCCGCGTCGCCGACCGCGATCCCGCTGTCGAGGACGATGTCGCAGTGGTCCTTGAGGAACGTCCCGGTGCGGTGCCGGGAGCGGGTCTCCGTCGCGTACGCCACGGACGTCACCCCGATCACCGTCAGCCCCAGGGCCCGCGCGTTCAGGGCCATCTCCACGGGCAGCGCGTTCCGCCCCGAGAGGGAGACGATGACCAGCAGGTCCCCGGCGGCGGCGGGACTGGAGTCGAGCACGGCGCCCGCGAGGCCCTCGACCCGCTCCAGCGCCGAGCCGAGGGGGGCGGGCATCACGTCCACGCCGACGACGCCGGGCACGGTGAGCAGGTTCATGGTGGCGAAGCCGCCGGCCCGGTAGACGACGTCCTGGGCGGCGAGCGAGGAGTGCCCGGCGCCGAACGCGAAGAGCCGGCCCCCGGCGGCGACGGTGTCGGCGACCGCCGTGCCCGCGGCGGCGACAGTGGCGGACTGTTTCTCCCGTACCCGCTGGAGCAGGCCGATCGCCGCGTCGAAGAACTGATCGGCAGGCGTGCTCTCGCTCATCGGGTGACCTTCCGGGAGTGGGCCAGGGGGCGGGGGAATGTCTGTGCCGCCGATCACGTTGAGGTCTGGACCATTGCTCTGTCAATACCGCTGCCGGCCGCCGCGACGGGCCCGGTGCCGCCCGGCCCGCGGCCGGTGCGGGCAAGCGCGTCAAGGGTGGTGCTCTCCGGCGAGGCACGCTTGTCGGTGGTATGCGTCAGAATTGGGTCAGGGCCAGCGCACGATTTATTCGAGGGGCACGAATGTCCGGACTGATCGACACGACGGAGATGTATCTCCGCACCATCCTTGAACTCGAAGAGGAAGGCGTGGTCCCGATGCGCGCCCGGATCGCGGAGCGGCTCGATCAGAGCGGCCCGACGGTCAGCCAGACCGTGGCGCGCATGGAGCGCGACGGACTGGTGCAGGTCGCGGGCGACCGGCATCTGGAACTCACGGAAGAAGGGCGCAGGCTGGCGACACGGGTCATGCGCAAGCACCGGCTCGCGGAATGCCTCCTGGTCGATGTGATCGGCCTGGAGTGGGAGCAGGTGCACGCGGAGGCGTGCCGCTGGGAGCACGTGATGAGCGAGGCGGTGGAGCGGCGGGTGCTGGAGCTGCTGCGCCACCCGACGGAGTCGCCGTACGGGAACCCGATCCCGGGCCTGGAGGAGCTGGGCGAGAAGGCCGAGGCCGACCCCTTCCTCGACGCGGGGATGGTGAGCCTGGCGGAGCTGGACCCGGGCACCGAGGGCAAGACGGTCGTCGTACGGCGGATCGGGGAGCCGATCCAGACGGACGCCCAGCTCATGTACACGCTGCGGCGCGCGGGTGTGCAGCCCGGCTCCGTGGTGAGTGTGACGGAGTCGGCGGGTGGGGTACTGGTAGGAAGCAGTGGCGAGGCGGCGGAGCTGGAGTCCGAGGTGGCGTCGCACGTCTTCGTCGCCAAGCGCTGAGACCGGGCGCATCGGTCGGGGCCCGGCCATAGGTACGTACGTCACCGGGTGGGGCCGGCGAGACCGGTGACGTCGGTAGTCACGCGTGACACGGGTGCGACAGGTGGGGCGCGACGGGCAGGACGAGCGTGACGGGCGGGGCCGGGCTGTCTCCGGTACGGCCCGGACGGTCGGTGGTACGGGTGCCTGCGGTGCCCGGGGGGTGAGCCGCGGCGGGCGTGGGGACGTCCGCGGCGGCAGGGAGGGAGCGGCTGATGCGTGGCGTGATGTGTGCGTACGGCGATGAGGCCCGACGGTGTCCCGCCACGCCCGGAGCCGTACGCGGGCCGCGCTTTGGCGCCGTACGCGAGCCGCGCTCCGGCGCTGTATGCGAACCGGGCTCCCGTGCCGTACGTGGGTCGGGCCCCGGCGCTGTACGCGAACCGGGCCCCGGCGCCTTGCGGCACCGGAGCCCGGCCGCCCCCACGCCGACCCGGAGCCCCGAGCTCCCAGGGTCGTCCCCTTCGGACCGTCATCCCCGAGCGGCCCGCCTCCCGGAGAAGATCTCCCCTGAGGGCCGCCCGGCAATCCTGGACCGTGGTCACTCGAACGAGCGGTGTTGGGCGCGAAAACCGCGCGTTCGAATAAAGGTTCGATAGCCTGGTGTGGCTGGTGCGGTGGGAGTCCGGGATGTGGCACGGGCCCGGTCCCCGCACCCGCGAGCAGGACTGTGCAGGACTCCGCAGGACCGTGAGCGAGACCGTGAGACCGAAGGGGGTGCCGGGACGCATGGTGCGGCGCATCGATGTGACCGGAGCGGACGGCGTACGTCTCGCTGCCTGGGAGTTCGCCGACCCGCCCGAGGCCGAGCCGGAGGCGCGTGGGCCGGGGGACAGCTCGGCGGTCCTGCTGCTGCACGGCCTGATGGGCCGCGCCTCGCACTGGGACGCCACGGCGCGCTGGCTCGCCGCCCGGCACCGGGCGGTCGCGTTCGACCAGCGGGGCCACGGCCTGAGCGAGAAGCCGCCGGAGGGGCCGTTCACGCGCGAGGCGTACGTCGCGGACGCGGAGGCCGTGATCGAGCAGCTGGAGCTCGCCCCCGTCACGCTCATAGGCCACTCGATGGGCGCGCTCACGGCCTGGCAGCTCGCCGCCGCGCGCCCGGATCTCGTTCGCGCCCTGGTCATCTGCGACATGCGGGCCTCGGCGCTGGGCGCCGCGTCGCAGCGGGAGTGGGGCGACTGGTTCCGCGCCTGGCCGGTCCCATTTGCTTCGCTCGCGGACGTACGGAAGTGGTTCGGCGAGGAAGACCCCTGGGCCGAGCGCCCCACGCCGGCCCGGGGCGAGTTCTTCGCGGAGGTCATGGCCGAGCGCCCGGACGGCTGGCACCCGGTCTTCTCGCGCCGCCAGATGATGACGTCCCGCGAGACCTGGGTCCATGACGCGCACTGGGAGGAGCTGGCCCAGGTCCAGTGCCCCACGCTGGTGGTCCGGGGACTCGACGGCGAACTGGGCAGGGCGGAGGCCCACGAAATGGTCCGGGTGCTCCCGAGGGGCGAGTACGCGGAGGTGCTCGACGCGGGCCACTTCGTCCACTACGACCAGCCCGAAGCGTGGCGAGCGGCGATCGAACCGTTCCTGGAGGGCGTCCTGACGGGGTGACCGGGGACGGGCGACCGGCCGCCGGAACCGGTCGAACCGCCCGGGGACGGGCCGGGCGGGGGCGGATACCAAGAGCGCGGCCCCGCCTGCCCCTCAGCCCTTGCTGACCGCCGTCAGGATCTCCGGCAGGCGCCTCGCCGTCTGCGGGGCCGCCAGGCGGAGTCCGCCGAGGGCGATGAGGGCTCCGTACGCCGTGCCCACGGGCAGCAGGAGCCATGAGCGGTCGGCCAGGTTCGAGACGTGGAGCCAGATCGTCAGGGCGAGCACCGGTGCGCAGAGCAGGGCCGCGCCGAGCATGCCGCCGAAGATGGAGATCCAGGCGAGTCCCGCCTGGCCCGGGGCGACGTTCTTGTAGCCGCTGTCCTGCGGGATCGAGTAGGGGAAGCGCGCCGACGCCACCGCGCCCGTCGCCAGCATCGCGCCGAGCAGCGCGAAGGAGAGGCCGAGCGCCTCCGGCAGGGCGCCCCAGTTGCCCAGCACGGCCGCCGTGGCGACGGTGACCAGTGCCGAGTACGGCAGCGTGACCACCAGCAGGGCCAGCGCCCGCGCCCGCAGCTCCAGATAGGCGTCGCGCGTCGAGGAGATCGTCAGCGCGACCATCCAGAACGCCGAGGTGTCCTGGCCGAACTGGTTGTACATCTGGATGCCGAGCATGCCGGCCGCGAAGCACGCGAAGTAGATCGTGCCCCTGCCCTGGAGCGCGTTGAACAGCGGCACGATCAGGCCGATCGCCAGCGAGGTCGCCCACGCCGCCTTCGTCTTCGGGTCGCGCCACACGTACCGCAGGCTGCGCTTCATCACCGTGGCCGTACGTCCCTCCGGGAACAGCCCGGCCAGTACCCGCCCCGGGCCCCGGGTCGCCGTCGCCTCCTTGCGGCCCGGCTGTCCGGCGCCCAGCGTCGAGCCGTCCGGGGCCGTCATCAGCTTCGTCAGCGACCGCTGCCACGCGTACAGCAGCGCGGCGAGCGCGCCCGCCGACAGCAGCAGTTGCGCGGCGGCCCGTCCGTACGCGCCCTCGCTCACCGAGCCGACCGCGCCGAGCGCCGACGCGGGCGGCAGCCACCGGACGGCGCCCGCCACCGGGTCGAGCGCCCCGAGGCCGCCCGCGTCGCCCAGCCGCTGCGCGGCGAAGTTGACGAACTGGACGCCGACGGCGATCACCAGACCGCTGAGCACCGCCAGGTCGCGGCCCTTGCGCGAGGTCAGCAGCCGGATGTTGGCCGCCGCGACGGCGCGCGCGAGTGCGACGCACACCAGCAGCGCCAGCGGTACGGCGAGGACCGAGACGGCCACCGCGCCCGCGCCGTGCGCCGTCGCGATCGCCGAGCCGGTGAGCAGGCAGAGCGTGAACAGCGGCCCGATCCCCACCAGGGACGCCACCAGCAGCGCCCGTACCAGGGGGCTCGGCCGCAACGGCAGCATCACCAGCCGCGTCGGGTCCAGGGTCTCGTCACCGCTCGGGAAGAACAGCGGCATCACCGCCCAGCCCAGGGCGAGCACGGCGGTCAGCAGCACCACCACCGTGTCCGCGTGGGCGGTGTCGCGCAGCAGGACCAGGCCGAGGAACTGCGCCGCCGCGAGCAGCAGCACCACGACCACGGAGGCGATGTACGCGGCGGTCCTGCCGGACGACTGGCGCAGCCCGTTGCGCAGCAGGGCGAGCTTGAGCCGCACGAACACGGGGGTGAGCGCGGGCGCCGGCGCCACGCCGCCTGTCACGCCGCTCGGTACGCCGCCCGCCGTGGCCCCGGCCGGGGCGCCGCTCATCGCGTACCGCCCAGCCAGTCGAGGTGGTCCCCGCCGCCGTCGTGCCCCCGCGCGCCGACGAGTTCGAGGAAGGCGCTCTGGAGGGACGGCGCGTCGCCCCGTACCTCCGCGAGGGTGCCGTGCGCGCGGATGCGGCCCGCCGCCATCACCGCGACCCAGTCGCAGAGCGACTCGACCAGCTCCATGACGTGGCTGGAGAAGACGACGGTGGCGCCCGAGGCGGTGTAGCGCTCCAGGACGCCCCGGATCGTCTGCGCGGAGACCGGGTCGACGCCCTCGAACGGCTCGTCCAGGAAGAGGACTTGGGGGTTGTGGAGCAGCGCCGCCGCCAGCCCGATCTTCTTGCGCATGCCGGTCGAGTAGTCGACGACGAGCTTGTGCTGGGCGCCCGCGAGGTCGAGCACGTCGAGGAGCTGGGTGGCCCGCTTGTCGACCTCGGGTCCGGGCAGTCCGCGCAAGCGGCCGTTGTAGCCGAGGAGTTCGCGCCCGGAGAGCCGTTCGAAGAGCCGCAGTCCCTCCGGCAGTACGCCGATCCGTGCTTTGACCTCGGCCGGGTCCCGCCAGACGTCGTGTCCGGCGACCACGACCCGGCCCCGGTCCGGGCGGAGCAGGCCGGTGATCATGGAGAGGGTGGTGGTCTTGCCCGCGCCGTTCGGCCCGACCAGTCCGATGAACTGGCCTGCGGGCAGCTCCAGATCGATGCCCGCGACGGCGATCTGTTCGCCGAAGCGCTTCCACAGCCCCTCGACCCGCACGGCCGCCCCCGCGACGGTCTCGGTCGGCGTCCCTACGACCGCTCCGGCCGCTTCCGCCGCTCCAGTCCCCGCCGTCGCTTCGGCGCCCGCGATCGCTCCGGTTCCCGCCGCCGCTTCGGTCCGGGGCCCTGTGATCGCCTCCGCTTCTCCTGGTGCTCGGTCCGGCATGACGCACGACCCTTCCGTGTCCCGTTGATCCCCGATGCCCCTGATATCCCGATCAGAAGTACGGGGACCACCCTACGTAAGCCGCCCACATCTACCCAGGCCGCGCACGCTCACCCCTTACCCGAGCCCCTTACCCGAGCCCTTACCCGTGCCCCTTACGCTGTCCGCCGCTACCCCTGCTTCCGCGCCCGTACCGCCGCCGCGTCCTGGCCGCACGCGTACGCCAGCGGGCTGATCAGCTCCGCGACATCCGGCAGCCAGCGGTTCGCCTGCGTCGGTCTGCGGGCCCACTGCACCGCGCCCCTGCCGCCCACCCGGGTCGGCGGCGCCGCCACGTACTGCCCCTCGCCGCGCACGATCAGGTCCACCGACTCCGGGTCCCACCCCAGGTTCCGTACGAGGGTGTCCGCCTTCGCCGCCGCTCCCGTCAGGACGAAGAAGACCATCCGCCGGTCCGGGGTGCAGGTCACCGGCCCCAGCGCCAGCGACATCCGCTCCATCCTGGCCAGCGCCAGGAAGCCCGCCGACTCCGACACCTCCAGCGCGTCGAAGGCCCGCCCCGTCGGCAGCAGCACCGACGCCCCCGGCTGCTTCGACCACAGCCTGCGCACCGCCGCCGGACTGCCCGTCGCCAGCCCCGCCCAGCCGGGGCCCGTCGCGTGCGCCCCCGGCGCGGCGCACCCCGCCCGCTCGCAGGAGCACCGTTCACCGCCGGGCACCGGCACCAGCCGGGTGCCGGGGAACACGTCCCAGTGCCGCTCGTCCGCGTACCGCACCGCGCTGTCGAGCAGCAGGTCGCCCCGCTGCCCGGGGACCCGGGCGCCGCCCGTCACTCCAATGGTCTCTTCCACGCAGAGCACAACTCCCGCCACCAGCACGGGTTACGGGCGCGGGGCGGCGCGCCGTACCCCTCGATCCCGCACATGGGGCGCATCGATGCAAGTACGGGGGCGCGCGGGAAGGGGTGGAGCGGTACGCGGGTAACCACCCCCGGGGGTCGGACACCATAGGGGCAGCGGGGGGCCGCACACGACCGTTGGCCGGTCGTGGTCACGGGGGTTTCCGGAAAGACCTAGATTATTTGCGTTATTGCCGAACATGCGCATTCTCCGCATATTTGCCGGGCAGTGTTCACAGAGTTGATCACTGCGGCCACAGGGGGTATCCATTGGCAGCCAGGCCACTCGTCGCGCGTCAGCCGAACGAACGGCTCCAGGCGCTCATCCAGGAAGCCGGGTGCTCCAACGCCGGGCTCGCGCGGCGCGTCAACATGGTGGGAGCGGAGCGCGGGCTCGACCTGCGCTACGACAAGACGTCGGTGGCCCGGTGGCTGCGCGGCCAGCAGCCGCGCGGCCGGGCGCCGGGCATCATCGCCGAGGCGCTGGGCCGCAAGCTGGGCCGTACGGTCACGATCGACGAGATCGGTATGGCCAACGGGAAGAACCTCGCCTCGGGGGTCGGCCTCCAGTTCTCGCCGACCGTCATGGGGGCGATCGAGCAGGTCTGTGAGCTGTGGCGCAGCGACGTCGGGCGCCGTGACTTCCTCTCCGGCTCGGCCGTCGCCTCCTCGGCGCTCGTCGAGCCCAGCAGAGACTGGCTGATCACCGGCGCGGACTCCACGGTCGCGCGCAACACCGGTGCCCGGGTGGGGGATTCGGACGTCGAGGCGGTACGGGCGATGACCCGCGCGCTCATCGAGCTGGACCACCGCTTCGGCAGCGGCCATGTCCGGCCGGTGGTCGTCCACTACCTGAACAGCGTGGTGGCCGGGCTGCTCGCCGGCTCGTACCGGGAGACGGTCGGCCGCCGGCTCTTCGCCGCGGTGTCCCGGCTCACCGAACTGGCCGGGTACATGGCGGTCGACACCGGCCAGCCGGGGCTCGCCCAGCGCTACTACATCCAGGCGCTGCGCCTCGCCCAGGCGGCCGGGGACCGGGGGTACGGGGGGTACGTCCTGGCCGCGTCGATGAGCCATCTCGCCGCCCAGCTCGGAAACCCGCGTGAGATCGCCCAGTTGGCGCGAGCGGCGCAGGAGGGGACGCGCGGTCAGGTGTCGCCGCGCGCGCAGGCGATGTTCCACGCGGCGGAGGCGCGCGGCCACGCGCTGATGGGGGACACCCGTACCTGCGAGACCGCGGCGGGCCGGGCGATCACGGCGCTGGAGCACACGGACGAGGGCGCGGGGGAGGACCCGGAGTGGATCGAGCACTTCGACCACGCCTATCTCTCCGACGAACTGGCGCACTGCTACCGCGATCTGGGCCGCCCGGACGCGGCGGCCCGGCACGCGGAAGCGGCGCTGGAGGGCCATCCGGAGTCCCGCGCGCGGCGCCGGGCGATCGGCCTCGTCCTGCTGGCGACGGCGCAGGTCCAGCAGCGTGAGGTGGAGCAGGCCTGCCAGACCGGCACGCGCGCGGTGGAGTTGCTGGGGACGCTGCGCTCCAGCCGGGGGGCGGAGTATCTGGAGGACCTCCAGCAGCGGCTGGAGCCGTACGGGGACGAGCCCGCGGTACGGGAGTTCGGGGCGCGGCTGGAGATCCAGGCGGCCTGAGACCGCCGGCCCGGGCGTACGGGTTGCGTGGGGATGTCGTGAGGGCGCGGTGTGGACACCGTGCCCTCGGTCAATTGAGGTGGAGCGTCCGCGACTTCACGCCTTCTACCAGCGTCTTCGCAGGCCGGGGTGTTACCTGCCCGACATCGGCCCGACGCGCGTGTTCGAAGGCGCGATTCACCCGGTAGCGTGAACCGATGATTCGGTAGGCCAGACGTTCCACACGTAGGAGTCCCGGTGACGCACAGCGGACAAGGGGATGAGCCGCAGTATCCCGCCGCTCGGACCGCGCACGAAGGCGTCGTGCTGCCCAGTGACGGCAGCGCGCCCCTGATCCCCGGCTCGGTCGACCGGACGCCGCCCGGCCCGGCTGTCGGGGGTCCGTCCGTGCTGCCGCCGACCGGCCCGCCGCCGCCCGGCCCGGTTGTCGGGGGTCCGTCCGTGCTGCCGCCGACCGGCCCGCAGCAGCCGGGCGCCCAGGAGTGGGGGCTGCCGCCGCAGCAGGCGTACGGGCAGGATCCGGGCGCCCCGCATGCGCCCTACGGAGCGCAGGGCACCCCGCAGGGCCCGGCGCAGGGGTACGGGGCGCCCGCGGGGGCGCCGCCGTACGACCAGCCCTACCAGCCGGGGTATCCGCAGGCCGGCCCCCAGGGCGGCCAGGGAGCCTACGGGGCGTACGGCGGGCCGGAGCCCACGCCGTCGTACGGGACGCAGGGGGGCGCTCCGTACGGCACGCCGCAGACCCCGCCGCAGCCGTACGGGCAGCCCGTACCGCAGTCCCAGGGGCAGCCGCTGCCCCAGCCGCACGGGGAGCCGCAGCCGTACGGGAATCCCCAGCAGCCCCAGCAGCCCCAGCAGCCGCCGCACCTCCAGCAGCCCCCGTCGTCTCCGCAGTACGGCGAGCCGCTGCCTCAGGCGCAGCCGCAGCCGCACTCCGGGACCCAGGGCGGTTACGGGCAGCCGATGCCGCTGCCCGCCGAGACGCCGGCGCCCGCACCCGGCAGCGCGGACGCCACGCAGTACCTGCCGCCCGTCTCCGCCGTGCCCGGCGGGCCCGCGGGGGGCATGGGGGATTCGGACGCCACCCAGTTCATCCCGTTCGTTCCTCCCGTCCCGTCAGCCGCCCCCGCCTCGCAGGGGCCCGGGGTGCTGCCGCCCGAGGCCCGGGACAACGCGGCCGACGCGACCCAGTTCCTGCCGCCCGTCGCGGCGGCGCCGGGTTCGGACTCGGAGGCGACGCAGTTCATCGCCCCCGTCCCCGCGGCGGCCCCGGCCCCCTCCCCGTACGGTGTACGGCCCGGCGCCCCCGGTGACCGCCCGCCGCCCGCGGAGTTCGACAACCTCTTCCGCGCGGACGGTCAGGGCGCCCCCGAGTCCACCCAGAAGATGCCCCGCATCGAGACCCAGGCGCCGCCCGTCGGCGGCCGGCGGGCCGCCCGGGGCGGCGGGCCCGGCAAACAGCCGCAGCCGCAACCTCAGACCCAGGCCCAGGCCAGGCCTCAGGCCCCGTTCCCGTCGCAGTCGCAGTCGCACGCGGACCACGGCGGCGGTGGTGGTGGCCGCCGCAAGTCCTCGCGGGCCCCGCTGATCGCCGCCGTCACCGCCGGCATCGTCGTGCTCGGGCTGGGCGCGGGCGCGCTGATGAGCGGCGGGGGCGACGACACGTCCAAGGACGAGAGCAAGACGGTGGCGGCGACGACCTCGCCCGAGGCCACCGGGTCGTCGGAGGCCCCGGCGCCCCCGGACCCCGTGAAGACCCAGGCGGAGGAGCTCGACAAGCTGCTCGCGGACAGCAGCAGCAGCCGCCAGACGGTGATCAACGCCGTCAACTCCATCAGGTCCTGCGACAACCTCGACCAGGCCGCCACCGATCTGCACGGCGCCGCCGAGCAGCGCCGGGGCCTGGTGACCCGGCTGGACGCGCTGACCGTGGACAAGCTGCCGCAGCACGGTGAACTGACGTCATCCCTCACCGACGCGTGGGAGGCGTCCGCCTCCGCCGACGACCACTACGCGGAGTGGGCCAAGCAGGTGGGGAAGAAGAAGGGGTGCAAGGACGGCCAGGCGCGGGTGACCTCCGAGCGTTCCAAGGGCGACCGCGCGAGCGGCGAGGCCACGGCCGCGAAGCAGAAGGCGTCGGGCCTGTGGAACAGCATCGCGACGGAGTACGACCTGACGAAGCGCCCCCCGACGCAGCTCTGACGACGAGCACGCCCGGCCGGGGGACCGTCCCCGGCCGGGGAGTCGTCCCCGTACGGGGACCCGTGCCCGTACCGTTACCGGTGCGATTCCCCCAGCAGCGTCTCGCCCACGCTGACGAATCCCTTCCGCTGGCTCACCAGACGCCCCTGCCGCACCACCTGGAACGTCACGTCCCCGTTGATGATCCGGGGGAAGTTCGGCGTCCCGAGCATGTCCTCGTACCGCCAGCGCAGGGTCGGTGTGAGGCCGCCGGTGTTCACCTCCAGGCCCCGGTCCAGGGTGTCCGTGATCCGGCCGGTGGTGATCTCGTCCGCGCCGATCGACTCAACGACCTTCTTCAGCACGGTGTACGCGATCCACGTGGTCTGCGCCCCCGGGTCCGCCGGGTCGATGTCGTTGTCGCCGAAGGCGTACTTGTCGATCACGCCGCGCATCTCCGCCCACGCCGGGTCGTTCGCCACCGGGTACCAGCCCGTGAAGTACGCGTTCTCGAAGATCCCGTCCTTGCCGCCCGTACGGTCGACGAGCGACTGGTCGACGCTGCCCAGCACCGAGGAGACCCGCACGTTCCGGCCGTCGTCGGGGAGCCTGCGGTAGGAGTCGAAGAAGGTCTCCGTACGGTCGCCGAGCACCGCCGTGACACAGCCGCCGTCCCCGGCGCGTTCGCGCGCCGTCCTGGCCTGCCGGGTGTAGTCGGTGGCGTCCTCCGCCGCGCGGACGTCGGAGACGGACCCGCGACCGCCCTCGGCGAGCCCGGCGTCCATCAGCTCGGGCAGGTCGTCGCCGGCGATCGTGTCGGGCCGTACCAGCGCCGTCCGGTCGCAGTTGCGCGCGACCTGCTTGCCGCTGCCCGCGAGGAGCGTGGCCACCCCGCCGTTGACGGGGTAGGAGAGGAAGCTCGTGAACTCCTCCTCGCTGATGCCGTATCCGCCGATGTACGGGATGCCCGCGGCCTCCAGCGGCGCCATGAACTCGCGGCCGAACTGGCTGTACGAGCCGACGACGGCGACGGCCTTCTCCTTCACGGCCCGGCGGGCGCACTCGGCCGCGCCGGCCGAGTCGTTGCGTTCGTTGCAGGTCAGGACGCGCAGCTCGTGGCCGTCGATGCCGCCGGAGGCGTTGACCCAGCCCGCGTACGCCCGCGCCATGGCCGGCATACCGGGCAGATTGGTGGCGTTGCTGCCGATCGGCGCCCAGGTCATGACGGTGACCGGCGCCCGGGAGCCGCCGGGGTCCCCGGGCAGCACACCGCAGCCGGAGAGGAGGGTGGCGAGCGCGAGCAGCACACCGCCCCTCGTGCCGCGCGTGCTTCCCGTGCCGCCCCTACTTCTCGTGCTTCTCGAACAGAGATGTCGCGCGCCGGACTGGAAGGGGCGGAGGGAGGAGAAACGTCGCCGACCGGTCATAGCCATGCACACTGCCGCGCCACGGGTAATTGCGGAGTGAGCACGAGTCAACGGTGGGTGACGCAGAGGTGAATAGCAGGGGCCCTGGGTGACATCGCCCGGCGGACCGTAAAGTCGGTGATGTGCAGCAAGGTTCCGAGAACTCTTCCCGTCGTGCCCGTCGCTCCCCCACCATGGGCGGCATGCCGCTCAACGACATGCCGTGGTGGCGCTGGCGCAGCAATGTGCGCTCGGCGCTGCACATGCTTTCCGATCCCGTCTTCCACCAGGAGTACTGGCTGGCCGGCCGCGAGGGGTACGGGGACGTCACCGACGCCGTGTACCGGCTGGTCGAGGACACCTGGCTGGACAACTGGTCCGCCGAGAAGTACGTCGGGACCATATTGCGCGACTCCGGCGAGGCCGCGCTCGTCGACGTCGCCGTGCTGCGGGTGCTGCGCATCATGCACCAGGTCGGTGCTGACGCGCCCGTCTCCGCCTATCTGGACCACCACGGCTGGCCCGAGGCGGTCCGCGCGGCCCGCGAGGCGCACGTACGGCTGGCGGCGGGCGACGGGGACGACCCGGACGCCCTGCCGCAGACCCTGGACGTGCTGCGCATCATGACGCGCTCCGGCTGAGCGGGTACGGCTGAGCAGGTATGGCGATGTGGGATCCTTTGTGGTCATGAGTACCGCCGCGCAGCCACCCGCCTCGCCTGCCCCGTCCGGCCGCACCGACCGCCGGGACGGCACCGACGGCCGGGACGGCACCGACCAGTACGTGCTGACGCTGTCCTGCCCGGACAAGCAGGGCATCGTGCACGCCGTGTCGAGCTACCTCTTCATGACCGGCTGCAACATCGAGGACAGCCAGCAGTTCGGGGACCACGACACCGGGCTCTTCTTCATGCGGGTGCACTTCTCGGCGGAGGCGCCGGCGACCGTGGAGAAACTGCGGGCGAGCTTCGCCGCGATCGGGGACTCCTTCCGGATGGAGTGGGCGATCCACCGCCCCGAGGAGAAGATGCGGATCCTGCTCATGGTCAGCAGGTTCGGCCACTGCCTCAACGACCTGCTCTTCCGGGCGTCCACCGGCGCGCTCCCGGTGGAGATCGCGGCCGTCGTCTCGAACCACACGGACTTCGCCGAGCTGGCCGCCTCGTACGACATCCCGTTCCACCACATCCCGGTGACGAGGGACACGAAGGCGGCGGCGGAGGCGGAGCTGCTGGAGCTGGTCCGGGCCGAGGAGGTGGAGCTGGTCGTCCTCGCCCGCTACATGCAGGTCATCTCCGACGACCTGTGCAAGCAGCTCAACGGCCGGATCATCAACATCCACCACTCCTTCCTGCCGAGCTTCAAGGGCGCGAAGCCGTACCACCAGGCGCACGCGCGGGGCGTGAAGCTGATCGGCGCGACGGCGCACTACGTGACCGCCGACCTCGACGAGGGCCCGATCATCGAGCAGGAGGTCGAGCGCGTCGGCCACCAGGTCACACCGGAGCAGCTCGTGGCGATCGGCCGGGACGTGGAGTGCCAGGCGCTGGCGCGCGCGGTGAAGTGGCACGCGGAGCACCGGATCCTGCTGAACGGCCACCGCACGGTCGTCTTCGCCTGAGTTCCGGCGCAGGGCGGCAGTGGCCCGTGCTCAGAGACGGCTCATCGCCGCCGCCGCGAACAGCACGTCCCTGATCGCCTCGCGGTCGCCGTCCTGCCCGGCCGCCGCGTCCTCCGGCGAGACGCGCCCGGCCACCACCTGGCAGAACTCGACGGCGTCGAGCGCGACCTGGCCCACGGACAGCTCCCGGCAGCCGACCGCCGCCGGGGAGTCCAGCGGGATGTACCAGTCCCCGCCGCCCGCGCCCTCGACCAGCAGATGCAGCGACCGGCCGGGCGAGCCCGCCGCCACGAGCTGCTGCGCCGGGCCGGCCAGCCCCGCCCGGCGGCGCAGCGCGAGGGCGCCCGGGAGCAGCCGCGCGCCGAGATCGATCATCGAGTGGAGATGGGGCCCGCTCGGCGGCCGGTACGGATAGGCCACCGCCTCCGCGATGTCCGTGCCGTGGATCCAGCACTCGAAGGCGCGCTCCAGCAGCGCGTCGCGCAGCGGCAGGGCGAATTCCCCGTACGTCACGGAGAGTTCGGCCACGCCCCGGCCGGCGAAGGAGACCGTACGGATCAGGGCGTGGCTCTGCTCGCGCCAGGGTTCGTGGAGCGCGCGGGTGGGCGGCGGTGCGGCGGAGCGCCAGAAGGTCTCCGTACGGTCGGTCGGGTCGACGGGCGCGTCCTGGCCGACCGGGTCGTCGAGGCCGAGGGCGGCCGCGACCACGCCGTCCACGGTCATGAGGTGGCCCATGACCCCGGCGACCGTCGTCTTGCGGAAGGTGGTCCGGTCGTCCGCGAACCACTGGAGGCGTACGGGCGCGTGCCAGTCCTGGGAGCCGATGTCGCGCAGCAGCGCGTCGAGCCGGGCGGTCTCGGCGTCGTACGGGGCGGCCCAGCCGGGCACCGGGACGCGGGCGGGGCGGCGGCCGAGGCACTCCTCCAGCACGCGGGAGCGCAGCCGCGGGTCGAGGTCCAGGTTCCCCTCGGCGTGCAGCAGCCCGACGGCGTCGCGCAGCCGCAGCGCCTCACCGGCGCAGGGCGCGCACTCGGTGAGGTGGTCCTCGACGAGCCCGGTCTCGGCGGCCGAGCAGGCGGAGAGCGCCCAGGCGCCGAGGAGCGACTTCAGTACCTTGTGGCTGAGCCGGGGCGGTTCGGGGGCGGGTTCGGGCGCGGACTCCGGCACGAGCTGGGGTTCCGGTTCCGGTTCCGGTTCCGGCGGGTCGAGGTCGTCGCCCGCCGCCCGCGGGCCGGGTATCCGGAGGAAGAGCGGCGGTTCGTCGGGTTCGCGGCCGTCGTGGGAGCCGCCGTCCAGCGGGCCGGTCACAGCGAGCGTCCGTTTCCCGGCGGCGGGAGGTCGTCCCCGGCCCGGCTGTTGGCGGTGGAGAGCAGTTGCAGACCCAGCCGCAGCCGGCGGCGTGCCTCGTCCTCCGTGACGCCCAGGTCCTCCGCCGTCTGGCGGCAGTCCCGGCGCTGGAAGTACGCCAGCTGCAACGCGCTGAGCAGCGGCTTCGGCATCGACCTGACGATGTAGTCCGCCCGGGCCGCCGCCGAGGCCCGGCGGATCTTCTGCTCCAGCTCCTCCGGGGAGCCCTCGCCGCGCGCCTCGAACGCCTCACGCTCCGTCTCGCGGAGCTGCCGTACGGCGAGTTCCTGTGTGACGTTCGCCACCCAGGAGCGCAGGGAGCCCTGCCGGGGATCATAAGTGTCCGGGTTCTCCCAGACATGACCGAATACGTCGCGGGTGACGCGGTCCGCGGCCTGGTCGTCGTCCAGTACGCGGTGGGCGAGGCTGTGCACGAGGGACGCGTACCGGTCGTAGAGCTCACCGAGCGCCGCCGCCTCACCCCGCGCGAGCCGCTGCTGCATCCTGCGGTCCCAGCGGGGCGGTGTGTTCTTCGCCATCCGACCCCCAGCCCTGTTCCTCTGGCTCTCGTGGTTCCCCGTGCCCGTCCGCTCCGCCTCTTTGTCCGTCCCCGCCACCGGCTTCCGCCACCATGATGCCGAAGTCCGGGCCGCGAGGGGCTCGACCGTCCCATCGAATGTAGTGGGCACCACGGGCAGCGCACGCCCCTTTGAGGTAAGTGCGCCCTTACCGCGCCCTGCGACGTTTCGGCTCGTGGCGAAGGGGCAGGCGCGGTCGGGAAGCAATACTTCCGGATCGTCCCATCCGTCGAGGAGAAGGGCATGAGACGCGTGACGCTCAAGGTGAACGAGTCCGACCGGGGTGCGTGGACCGTGCTGCACATCACCGGCGAGCTGGACATCGTGACCTCGCCCGAGGTCCGTCAGCGGGTCCATGACGCGGTGGCCGAGGGACAGCACGCACTGGTGCTCGATCTCTCGCAGGTGTTCTTCTGCGATTCCAGCGGTGTCGGCGTCCTGATCGCCTCCCGCAGGCTGCTCCACTCCTGCCGGGGAAGCCTCCGTCTCATCCTGCCCGCGCGGGGTTCGGAGGAGGGCTCGCACGTCAACCGCGTTCTCGCGGCGCTGGGTGTACGCCGGCTCTTCGAGGTCTTTCCCGATGTGCCGAGCGCCGTCGACGTCGACGCGCAGCCGCTGTCGGCGTAGTGGTGCCGGTGCTCCTCGGCGTGGCCCCCGTACCCTTCCGCGCCCGCGTCAACTGCGCTTTCTCCGTACGGCTTCCGGGCAAGCGGGCACACGGCGCCCCTCGGTCGTCGTACGCTCCCGGCATGGACAGCGCAGAATACGAGGGCAAGATCGCCTCCAGGTTCGCGGCATTCGACCAGGACGGCAGCGGTTACATCGACCGGGAGGACTTCAGCGGGGCCGCGGCGGCGCTGCTCGCCGAGTTCGGCACGACCGCCCGCTCGGACAAGGGGCAGGCGCTCTACAGCGGGGCCGAGGCGTTCTGGCAGGGGATGGCCGGGATCGCGGACGTCGACGGTGATCAGCGGGTCAGCCGCCAGGAGTTCGTCACCGGCGCGGTGAAGCGGCTGCGTGACAACCCGGAGCGGTTCGCGGAGATCGCCCGGCCGTTCCTGAGCGCGGCGATCGCGGTCGCGGGCGGGGCCGGCGCGGCATCCGGCGACGGCCGCACCGTGACCCCGGCGGCGGCCGAGCGGGCGCTGCGGGTGCTGGGCGTCGAGCCCGAGGCGGCGGTGCGGGTCGCCCGCGAACTGGACGCGGACGGCGACGGGCGGATCGGCGAGGCGGAGATCCTCAAGGGGTTCGCCGCGTACTACGTGACGCCGGAACCCTGATCGGCCCGGGGCGCGCCCGGATCCGACCGTACGAAAGCGTTGGCCTCAGCCCTCTGATGCGTCACCGTGCGTGGTGGGAGGGCGGCCGGCGCGGTCGATACCGGGTTGTGTCCTTACGGTTCGCCGTCACGCGCCGGAGTCGTGACCCGGCTCCGGTACGCTCCCTCGGGTGCGAGAGGTAGAGAGGCGCGAAGCGCGCGGTGATGCCGTTACGGCGGCGCCCGCGTCGGGCGTGTGCGCCGCTGGGGCGCCGCGAGTGCGCCGTGCGCGCCGGTGTTCGACTCCCCTCGGCGTGCGTCGCACAGTATGCACCACGCCTACTCCTTCGCGCTGGAATATGCCCGAAGCGCTTGTTGTGGTGACTGTACGTCAACCATGCTGTCTCGCAAGGGAATCACGTTGGGTGATCTCGTCGAGAACCCTGTCGAGGCGCGAGGCGATGTGTCCGCCGGTTCGGATGGTGTGAGCGGTGCAGGTGCTTCAGGTTCAGTTGGAGATCGGGCCCGACCCCGCGGAGGTGGGGCGGGCTCGCAGATGGGCCAGATCCAGGCTCGTCGGTTCGGGCATGGGGGATGACGAGCCGGTCGCGGAGACGCTGATCCTGCTCATCTCCGAGCTGGTCACGAACGCCGTGGTGCACACCGGCTGCCCTGCCGTGCTGCGGATGCTCTTCGGCTCGGGTGCGGCGGAGGCGGGCACCGTCCGGGTGGAGGTCGCCGACATCAGCGCCTGCCCGCCGCGCCCCCGCCACGCGGCCGGTGAGGACACCAACGGCCGTGGCCTGGAACTGGTCGACGGCCTCGCCGACCGGTGGGGGTGGCAGCCGGAGGGCGCGGGCAAGCGGATCTGGTGTGAGGTGGACCGGGGCGCGCCGGACACCGCCGAGGACTCCCCGGGCAGGTCGCAGGCGTCGGGCGCACCGAGCGCCCACGGCCCGGTCCCGGGCCCCGGCACCGGTGGTTACGGCGCCGCCGCGGGGTACGGCCCGGCGCCGTACCAGCCGTCGTACGGCATCGCGCGCCCGGCGTAGCGCGACCGGTCGGCGGGGCGCGGTCGGCCGGCGTGGGTCACCGCCGGTCGCCGGCCATGGCGCCGGAGCCGGAGCCGGTGGCGGAGCCGGAGCCGGTGGCGGATCCGGAGCCGGTGGCGGCGCCCGCCCGGAACGTACGCCGGTACACCGTCGGCGGGACGCCCAGCGCCGCCTGGAGATGCTGCCGCATCGACTGCGCCGTACCGAACCCGGAGTCCCGCGCCACCTGATCGACCGACAGGTCGGTCGACTCCAGCAGATGACGCGCCCGTTCGATCCGCTGCCGCACCAGCCACTGCCCGGGGCTGACGCCCGCCTCCTCGCGGAACCGGCGGGTGAACGTCCGTACGGACATGGACTCCCGCTCGGCCATGTCCCGTAGCTGGATGGGCTCGTGGAGGCGGCTGAGCGCCCAGGCGCGCGCCGCGGTCGTGGTCGCCGCCTGTGGTTCGGGGACGGGCCGCCGGATGTACTGCGCCTGACCGCCGTCCCGGTGCGGCGGGACGACCGTACGGCGCGCGACCTCGCCCGCGACCGCCGTGCCGTGGTCGCGGCGCACGATGTGCAGGCAGAGGTCGATCCCGGCGGCGACCCCGGCCGAGGTGAGGATGTCCCCGTCGTCGATGAACAGCACGTCGGGGTCGACCGCGACGCGCGGGAACAGCCGCTGGAAGTGGGCGGCGGACGACCAGTGGGTGGTGGCGGGCCGCCCGTCGAGGAGCCCGGCGGCGGCCAGGACGTAACCGCCGGTGCAGATCGAGACCATGCGGGTGCCCGGCCGGATGTGGGCGAGGGCGGCGGCGAGTTCCTCGGTGAGGACACCGTCCGTGTGGACGGGGCCGAGCTCGTACGACGCCGGTACGACGACGGTGTCGGCGGTGGCGAGCGCCTCGGGCCCGTGCTCGACGACGATCGAGAAGTCGGCATCGGTGGATACGGGCCCCGGCGCCCCGGCGGTGCAGGTCACGACCTCGTACAGCGGCTCCTTCGCGGCACCGCGGGCGCGGCCGAAGATCCGCTGCGGGATGCCCAGCTCGAAAGGGATCACGCCGGGGAGGGCGAGCACGGCGACGCGGTGAGCTGGGTGCGCCGGGTCAGCCGGATCCCTGTGGTGCGGGCGGTGCGGCGGTGGGTGAGGCATGGCCCGATCCTAGCGAAGGGTGTCCATCCGGCCACTCGTACGACCGGATCCCGCATCGGATGCTGTCCGACGTGACACAGTCAACGGACCTCACCCCGGACGACGCGAAGGGCACCCCCGCACCCCTCTCCGTCCCCGTCCCTGTCCCCGTCCCCACCCTCACCCCTGCCCCTGCTCCGCGCGCGCCGGGGCGGATCCACCGGGCGTGGTTCGTCGCCGCCGTCACCTTCGTGACGATCGTCGGCGCCGCCGCCTTCGCCTCGCTCCCCGGTCTGCTGATCGAACCGCTGCACACGGAGTTCGACTGGTCACGCGGCACGATCGGCTTCGCGGTCTCCGTCAACCTGGCGCTGTACGGGCTGACCGCGCCGTTCGCCGCGGCCCTGATGGACCGCTTCGGGATACGGAAGGTCGTCGCCGTCGCGCTGACCATGATCTCGGCGGGCGCGGTGCTGACGGTCTGGATGACCGCCACCTGGCAACTGGTGATGTACTGGGGCGTTCTGGTCGGCCTGGGCAGCGGTTCGATGGCGCTGGCCTTCGCGGCGACGGTGACCAACCGCTGGTTCGTGGCCCGGCGCGGTCTGGTCACCGGCATCCTGACGGCCGCGGGCGCCTCCGGGCAGCTGGTCTTCCTGCCGCTGCTGTCCTGGCTGGTCGAGGCGCACGGCTGGCGCCCGGCCGCCGTCACCGTCTCGCTGACCGCGCTCGCCGTGGTCCCGTTCGTCTGGCTGCTGCTGCGCGACCACCCGGCGGACGTGGGCCTGTCCGCCTACGGAGCCCCGGAGTTCACCCCGAAGCCCGCACCGGTGCGGGGCGCCGCGCGGCGGGCGCTGTCGGTGCTGGCGTCGGCGGCGCGCACCGGGCCGTTCTGGCTGCTCGCCGGTACGTTCGCGATCTGCGGCGCCTCGACCAACGGCCTGGTCAAGACCCATTTCGTACCGGCCGCGCACGACCACGGCATGCCGATCACGGCCGCCGCGTCGCTGCTCGCGGTGATCGGTGTCTTCGACGTCGTCGGCACGATCGCCTCCGGCTGGTTCACCGACCGCTACGAGGCGCGCCGCCTGCTCGCGGTCTACTACGCGCTGCGCGGCGTCTCGCTGCTCTTCCTGCCGATGCTGCTGGCGCCGGCCGTCCATCCCCCGATGCTGTTCTTCATCGTGTTCTACGGCCTGGACTGGGTTGCCACGGTCCCGCCGACGATCGCCCTGTGCCGGGAGCACTACGGCGAGGACAGCGCGATCGTCTTCGGCTGGGTCCTCGCCTCGCACCAGGTCGGGGCGGCGGTCGTCGCCTTCGCGGGCGGCGTGACGCGGGACGTCTTCGGCTCGTACGACGTGATCTGGTACGCCTCGGGCGCGCTGTGCGCGGTGGCGGCGCTGATGGCGCTGGTGATCAGGCGCGGACGGACGGCGGCGGCGTAGCGCCCTTCCGCCGATTCCGGGCGCGGTTCCTGCGGGCGATCGCCGTCCCGATCCGGTGCGCGTCGAGGGCCAGCTCGCGCAAGCTGCCGCTGATGGGGTTGGTGAAGCCGGTGAAGTACAGGCCGGGCGCCTGCTTCGGGGTCCGGCGGCCGTGCGTCACCGGACGGCCCCGCGCGTCCAGCACGCCCAGATGGCCCACCAGGCCCTCCAGGGCGCGGTGGTAGCCGGTCGCGGCGATGACGGCCTCGGGGGTGATCCGCGCGCCGTCCGCCAGGACGATCCCGTTCCCGTCGAAGGACTCCACCGCCGCCACCGGCTCGACTCTCCCCTTCCGTACGGCCTTGATCAGGCCCACGTCCTGCACCGGGATCGCGCCCTCGCGTACCCGTGAGTAGAGCCCCGTGTCCGGGCGCGGCAGCCCCTGCGCGGCCAGGTCGGGGACGGCGACCCGGGCCAGGACGGCGGCCGCCGCGTCGACCAGCCGGGTCGGCAGCCGGCGCACCAGGATCCCGGTCAGCTGGGCGGGCCAGCCCAGCGTGGAGCGGCGCAGGATGTGCGGAACGGTCCTGATGGCGAGGCGTACGCGCGCCGCGCCGCCCTCGGCGAGGTCGACGGCTATCTCCGCGCCCGTGTTGCCGACGCCGACGACCAGGACGTCCTTCCCGGCGTACGGCCCGGCGTTGCGGTACGCGGCGGCGTGCAGCAACACCCCGCCGCCCTCCTCGTACGCCTCCCGGCCCGGCCAGGAGGGCACGCGGGGCGTGTGGTTGAACCCGGTGGCCACGACGACCGCACGCCCCGTCAGCTCCCGCCCGCCCGTGGCGCGCAGCAGCCAGCCGGCGCCGTCGGGGGAGCGGTCGATCCGGGTGACCTCCACGCCGGTGACGATCTCCAGCTTGTGGTGGGCCGCGTACACGTCCAGGTACCGCACCACATCGGCGCGCGCCACCCAACGCCCGAACGAGCGCGGCATCTTGAGCCCCGGCAGCCCGGACCGGGCCCGCGTGGTGTGCAGCCGCAGCCGCTCGTAGTGGCCGCGCCAGGACGCCCCGACGGCCCCCGACTTCTCCAGGACGACCGCCCGTACGCCCTGTTGACGCAGGACGGCGGCGACGGCGAGCCCGCCCGGGCCGCCTCCGACGACGTACACAGGTCGTTCATCGGCGAGCTCGAAATCTGCACACATGAAGCCTGAGCGTAATGGCCGCCCCACTTGTTGGGTGCCGGTCAAGAAGGAAACCGATTGCGAATCGATCACGCCCGCCGTACGGCAACCGACCACCCGCCGGAGGTGCGCATCGCGGGGAGGGTGTCAGGGCCAGAGGAGTTCGCGTACCCAGGCGGACTCGCGTACCGATGGGCCGGGTGGGGGGCTCGCGGGGTGGCGGTAGCGGAGGCGTACGTGGCGGCGGTTTTCCTCGCCCTGGAAGAACTCCACCTCGTCCGGGACGAGGATGTACGCCGTCCAGGTGGGCGCCTCGGTGGACGGGGCGCGGCGGGCCTGTTCCCAGGCCGTTCGGCTCGCTTCCGCCAGTTCCTCCGGCGAGGCGAGTACCTCGCTCTGGCGGCCCACCAGGGCCGAGGCGAGCGCGCCCGTCGAGCGGGCGTGGAGGTCGGCGCTGCTCGCCCGCGGGGGCGCGGTCCGCACCGGGCCTCTGAGGCGTACGGCCCTGGCCTGCGTGGGCCAGTAGAAACCGAGGGCGGCCTCGGGGTGCGCCGCGAGGTGGCGGCCCTTGCGGCTGGTGGCGTGGGAGGCGAAGTGCCAGCCGTGGTCGTCGGCGTCGTGCAGCATCAGCGTCCGTACGTCCGGACGGCCCTGCTCGTCGGTGGTCGCGAGCGTCATCGTGTGCGGCTCGGGCTGGTGCGCGGCCACCGCCTGCGTGAACCACCGGTGGAAGAGTGTCAGCGGGTCGTCGGGCGCCGTGGCCGGGTCGAAGTCGGGCAGTGGGGCGCCGCCCGTGTCCCAGACGCGCTGGGCGTGCAGGAGGGCGCGGAAGGATTCCTGGGGGCGGTCGTGACCGGTGTCGGTGCCGTCCATGGGGTGGTTCGCCGGATCGTTTCGGCGCGCTACTTCGTGGGCTTCTTGCCGGTCATGCCGAGGTGGACCAACAGGGCGAGATTGGGCTTCAGTTCGGCCTGCTTCACGCCCCAGCTCTGGAAGCCCTTCTGGTGCGAGGCCACCGAGGCGAGCATGACGACCAGCGAGCCGGCCACCGCCGCCGGGCTGACGTCCTTGTCGACGCGGCCCTTGGACTGGAGCTCGGACACGGACTCCGTCAGGGAGTTGGTCACCGAGTTGAGGATCTTCAGGCGGATCTTGTTGAACCGCTTGTCGCCCTCCGCCGCGCCCAGGTCCACCACCCGGAGGATCGCGTCGTGTTTGCGCCAGAAATCGAGGAACCCCTCGACAAGCTCCTCCGACGTCTGCCACCCGGCCTTGCCGATCCAGGAGCGGCCGGAGACCAGCCCGGTCAACCCGGTGCCTTCCTTGGCCATTTCCTCGGCGATTTCGAGGACCGCGCCCTCGACGTCCGGGAAGTACTGGTAGAACGTCGCGGGTGAAGTGCCCGCTCTGCGGGCGACGTCGATGACTTTCACGTCCCGGTACGGCGAGGAGCTGAGCATCTCGCCGAGACAGTCGAGCAGCTTCTGCCGCGTCGCCTGTCCGCGTCGACCAGCCACGCGGCCGTCGACGGTGCGCACTTGTCCTGTCATGCCGTCAGCTTACCGAGGGGTGATCGGAGCGCGATTTGGCCGAGTGCAAATGGGGAACCGGCCATCTCCCGCACGGGACCGCGAGGGCCGGTCCCCAGGTTGTGCACAGGATTAGTGTTATCAACAGCCTGTGGACAACTTCGGTGGATAACTCGGGGTGGCGACGGCTTCACCCTGGGATAATGAACCAATTGTTCGATTTCATCCGCTGCGATTCCGGCCAACCCGCATTAGCTTTGCTGTGACGGGCGCCACATGCCGACGTCGCTTGTGCACAGGGAAGGATCCGGTCCATGGCCGCATTCGCGGAGGGCACGCCGTGCTGGGTGGATGTGTCGCTCCCCGATCTGGAGGCGGGCAAGCGCTTCTACGGGGAGCTGTTCGGCTGGACCTTCGGCCGGGCCGCCGGGGCGGAGCGCGGGCACTACACGGAGGCGTTCAGCGACGGGAAGCGGGTCGCGGGGCTGGTCGCCAAGCGGGACGGCAGGATGCCCACCGTCTGGGGCGTCTACTTCGCCACCGCCGACGCCGTCGCGCTCAGCCGGCGGATCAGGGAGGCGGGCGGCCAGCTCGTCCGGGAGCCGGTGGCGGTGGGGCGGTCCGGTGTCATGGCCCAGGCGGCGGATCCGGCCGGCGCGGTCTTCGGGCTCTGGCAGGCGGGTGACGAGGCGGGGTTCGAGAAGAAGGGCCTGCCGGGATCCTTCTGCTGGACGGAGGTCTACACGAGGGACAAGGCGCGGGTGGACCCCTTCTACGAGAGCGTCTTCGGCTTCCGGGGCGTGGATGTCCCTGGTGCGGATGTCCCTGCGGACGTGCCCGGTGCGGACGTGTCCGGCGGCGGGGACTCCGGCGTCGATTTCCGCATGTGGTTCCCGGCGGACGCGGCACCGGGGGCGGCGGGCGCGGCACCGGGCGCGGCGGGCGCCGTGGGCGGGCGCAGCGTGATCACGGACGCCTTCCCCGCGGAGCTGCCCGGCCACTTCCTGAGCTATTTCTCCGTGGCCGACTGCGACAGGACCTCGGGCACGGCGGTCCGGCTCGGCGGCCGGATCACCGCGCCGCCCTTCGACATCGCGTCCGGGCGGATGGCGGTCCTGGTGGACAACCAGGGCGCGTCCTTCGCCGTACTGGAGGAGCGGACGGCGGAAGAGACGGCAGAAACGGAAGCGGCGGAAGCGCCGAACGCGCCGAACGCGCCGGAGGCGCCCCTGACGGAATCCGCTCCGGAATCCGTATCAGAGTCCGAGTCCGGATCGGAGCCCGAGTCCGGCAGAAAACGGCGGCTGGGCTGGAAACGGACTTAGGGTCTGTAGGCCCTAGGGTTTGTCCGTCGCGGAGCCTGGGCCGTGACGGGGACTGCGACCGGCGATGCGGGGGACAATCCCCGGTAGGCGGGCGTCGCGGCGGTGGAGATGTGGGTGGTTGTCCGGATCGGGATGAGACACCCCGATCCGCCCCCGGGTTCGCAACCGCCGCCTCCGGCAGGAAGAATCAGGGCGCACGGGGGCCGTACCTTTGTGGCCCGTACGGGGAGGTGGCAGGCAAGTGGAGCAGCTGACGCAGCACGACCCGAGGCGTATCGGCCCTTTCGAGGTGCTGGGGCGGCTCGGGGCCGGCGGCATGGGGCTGGTCTATCTCGCTCGATCGGCGTCCGGTCGCCGTGTGGCGATCAAGACCGTTCGTACCGAACTCGCCGAGGACCAGCTCTTCCGGGTCCGCTTCACGCGCGAGGTGGAGGCGGCCCGCGCCGTCAGCGGCTTCTACACGGCCGCCGTGGTGGACGCCGATCCACGGGCCGCCGTGCCCTGGCTGGCCACGGCGTACGTACCCGCGCCCTCGCTGGAAGAAATAGTGAATGAGTGCGGTCCGATGCCGGCCCAGGCGGTGCGCTGGCTGGCCGCCGGGATCGCGGAGGCCCTCCAGTCGATCCACGGCGCCAGTCTCGTCCACCGCGACCTGAAGCCGTCGAACGTGCTGGTGGTCGAGGACGGCCCCCGGGTCATCGACTTCGGGATCGCCTCCGGTGTCTCCAACACCCGGCTGACCATGACGAACGTGGCGGTCGGCACGCCCGCGTACATGTCGCCCGAGCAGGCCAGGGACTCCCGCAGCGTGACCGGGGCCAGCGACATCTTCTCCCTCGGCTCCACCCTCGTCTTCGCCGCCACCGGACACGCCCCCTTCCACGGGGCGAACCCGGTCGAGACGGTCTTCATGCTGCTGCGCGAGGGCCCGGATCTGGAGGGGCTGCCGGACGAGCTGAGGCCGCTCATCGAGTCCTGTATGCAGATGGACGCCGGGCTGCGGCCCTCGCCCGCCGACCTCCAGGCGCAGCTCGCCCCGCATCTCTTCGCCTCGGGCAGTGACGACAGCGGTACGGCCTCGGCCTGGCTGCCGGATTCCGCCACCGCGATGATCGAGCACCGCCGCAACGGCGGCCGGGTCACCGCGGTAGCGCGGCCCGCGGCCCCTCCCGTACCGCCGCAGCCCCAGCACCGGCCGCCGCGGCCCGCGCAGGCGCCCGACTGGGACGCCGCGTGGCGCCCCGACGGCGCCGGCCGGGCGAGCCAGGGCGGCGGACCCGGTGGTGCGCACGCCGCCGCCCAGGCCGCCGCCCAGGGCGCCGTGCCCGGCGGGCAGCACGCGCGTCCCGTGGGGCCGGGCGCCGCCCTGTCCGCCGCCGCGGCGTCCGCCAGCCCCGTCCGGCTGCCGGGCGCGCCGGTCCCGATCGGCCCCGGGCCGCGCGTCGCGGAGACGCACGCCGTCGCGGACGCGGGCCCCGCCACCGGCTGGATCCGCCCGCCCGCCGGGCTGACCGGCGCGGAGCCCCCGCACGCTGCGCCGCATCCGCACGTACCGCCGCTGCCCGTGCCCACCCAGCCGCCCGACGTGCCGGGGGAGGCCCAGCGCTGGCGGCCCTGGCGGTTCCGGATGTCCAACGACGTCTGGGGGACCCCGGTCGTCGACGGGGAGCTGCTCTACGTCACGTCCTTCGAGGTCCACGCGCTGGACGTGGCCAGCGGGCGCCGCCAGTTCAAGACCCGGGACGTGGCCTGGGCGATGGCGGTGGCAGGCGGCCGGATCCACGCCTCGGACGGTCCGACGCTCTACGCGCTCGACGGCACCAGCGGCGCGGAGCACTGGCGCCTCCAGACCACCTCCTGGGTGTACTCCCTCAAGGTCGACCGCGGCACGGTCGTCACCGGCACCCGCGGCGGCGGTGTCCAGGCGTGGGAGGCGTCCAGCGGCGAGCGGCTGTGGGAGATCGCGGGCGCCCAGACGGACTTCGAGACCCCGGAGTCGGGCCCCACCATCGTCGACGGCACGGTCTTCGTCTGGAAGGACGCGCGGCTCCAGGCGCTGGACGCGCGCTCGGGCACGGAGCTGTGGTCGTACCCCATCGGTGACGCGGCCTCCTGCGGCGGCGTACCCGTACGGGTGAGCCCCGCCTCCGACGGCCATCTCTACGTCGCGGCGGGCACCCGCGTGCTCTCCATCGACCTCGCCACCGGCCATGTCCGCTGGCACTTCGAGGCGCCCGCCGTCTTCCTCTCCCCGCCCGCCTTCGCGCCGGGCCCGGCCGTCACGGGCGGCGGCGTCTACCTCGCCGACTACCTGGGCACGGTGTACGCGCTCGACGCGACCACCGGCAAGGACCGCTGGCGCATCGCGACCGAGTCCCGGCAGTCGATCGAGCCGGTCCTGGTCGCCGACGGCAACGTCCATGTGGGCAGCGGCAGCGCGCTGTACACCCTGGACGCGGTCACGGGCACGCCCAAGTGGCGCTTCGCGGCGGGCGGCGAGGTGATCGGCGCCCCGGTCGTCGCCGACGGGCGGCTGCACTTCGGCTCGGCCGACCATGTGCTGTACACGCTGGACGCGAGCGGCGGCCAGCTCCGCTGGAAGCTGGCGACGGGCGGCGAGATCACGGGGTCGCCGGTGGCGCGGCGGGGCGTCGTGTACGCGTGCAGCAAGGACCGGTGCGTGTACGCGCTGGACGCGGTCAAGGGGACGGCGACGGGACGCGGTTCGCGGTAGCCCGTCGGACAGGGCCTGGCCCGCGCCGCGCCGGCGTCACGGTCGTCAGTAGTCCCGGCGGGGATTGTGGGGCCGGTTGTTGCCGCGCGGGTCGTTGCCGGGCTCTTCGTACCACTGGCCGGTGACGGGCAGGGACTGCGTGTCGCCGTCGTGCGGCTGCTGTTGCTGCGACTGGGGCTCGGGCCAGGGGTCCGGCTCGTAGCCCTGCTGCCCGTACTCCTGCTGCCCGTACTCCTGCTGCCCGTACGCCTGCTGTCCGTACGCCTGTTGCCCGTAGCCCTGCTGTCCGTACCCCTGTTGCCCCTGCTGCCCGTAGTCCCGCGGGTCGTACGGCTGGGGCTCGTAAGGCCCCGGTTCGTACTGCTGGGGCTCGTAGTGCTGGGGTGCGGGCGCCCGCTCCCAGTCGTCGCGTCCGGCGCGCCGGCGGCCGGACATCAGGAGCGCGGCCAGCAGCAGCGCCGCCCCGCCGCCCGCGGTGTACGCGACGCCGATGCCCAGGCCGGAACCGTCCCCGCTGATGGTGAGGGAGCCGGCCGCCTGTCCCTGACGCACCATCCACAGCACGGTGAAGCCGAGGACGATCAGTCCGGCCAGCGCGACCAGCAGACGGGAGCGCGCCACCACCCCGACCAGGGTGACCAGGGCGGCGAAGGCGAAGGGCAGCAGGAGCGAGGTGACGAGCCCGGACCCGTTCGGAGTGACGCCGTTGAAGAGATCGGCGACACGGTAGTCGCGTCCGGCCCGCCCGGCGTACCAGGCGCGGAACGGCCCGTAGACGGCGGCCGCGGCCCCCGCGAGAGCGAGGATCGAACCGAAGATGTTGCGGACCATCGCCCGGCCTCCTTGGCTGTGCGGAATCCTGCTCCAGGTGCCGACGCTACGCCGGGTGCCTGGTGTGCGCCATGCGGCGCCTGCGGCTGTCGGTACGCGCTGCTACCCTGTCGCGCGCACTTGGCAGGTTCATGCGAGCCCCGCCCCATGGGGTCCCTGGGGGCCGCCGAGCGGTGCTGACTAGTTGTACGTTTCCAACGGGGGGAGTGACTCGGCCTTGATACGTCGACGTCTGAAGTTCGCGGCCGTACTGGTCGTGGTGGTGCTGGCTCTGACGGGGTTCTCCTCGTCGAAGGCCGGCAAGCGGGGCAGCGGAAGCAAGGGGAAGTCGGGCAGCAGCAGTAGCAGCAGCGGCGGCGGCTGCTCGAACTCGAAGAAGAGCAACGGGTCGTCGGGGTACAACGCGGGCTCGCAGCAGCACGCGTACGACAACGACAACGACAACGACGGCTCGTCCGGCGGCACGTACGACGACCCGACGCCGACGCCCGCCGTCACGGGGACCGCGGACGGCGTCGAGGCGCGGATCGTCACCTGCGTCCGCCAGGCGAAGGGCAAGCGCAAGGCGGTCACGTACGCGACCGTACGGGTGGAGACCGCGACGGGGGCGGCCGACCGCTACGACATCGACGTCACGTTCACGGACGCCACCGGCCGGGTCGTCGACTCCGGCGAGACGGAGATCGACCTGGAGGGCGGCGAGACGACGACGGTCAAGGTGGCGATGGACAGCCCGCGCCAGCTGTCACGCGTGCGGAAGTGCGCGGTGAGTACGGCACTCGACACCTGACCGGCCGGCGACGGTGACAGCGGAGAGGGCCGAGCTACGCGCTCGGCCCTCTCCGCTGCCGTACCGCCGGTCGGACGGCTGGGGCGTCAGGTGACGTGGACGTCCTGGGTTTCGACGCTGACATGCGAGTCCTGGGGGTGATCGGTGACGTGGTTGTCACCGGCGAGAGCCGGCGACGCCGCGGTCGCGCCCGCGGCGACGATCAGGGCGGCGGTGACCAGGATTCTCTTGGCGAGCGTTATCTCAAGTGTCATGTCGAAATTCTTTCCGGTAGGCACTGCCGCAACCGTCGACGGCGCATCGGTAAGTGGTATCAGGCGTTCCGGCCCCTGACATGCCAGGGCCGCGGCGGCTCCCCCTCCGCGCCGCCGCGGCCGATACCCCCGTCGAAGAGGCTTGATCAGGCAGGCTCGCTGGTGACGTGCGTGTCACCCTGCGGCTTGACTTCCCCACTCGTGACGTGCGTGTCCAGCGGCTTGGGCGTGGTGTCCGGCTCGTCGGTGACGTGCGTGTCGCCCTGCGGCTTGACGATCTGCTCGGTCTTCTTCTCGCTCATGGCCTGAACTCCCTCGTATAGAGCGATGCGGTGGGGCATGAGGCCCGTCCGGCCGTTCCCCCGAATGACCGGACGGGCGTCTCAAGGCCGCTCACCCTAGGGGTTCGGCCTCACATCGATCCGTCTGCCCCCCGACGCAACGGATTCGACGGGGACGACAATGCCGTGGACCGCTAAACGAATGATGAACGTGCAGCCCAGGCAGGTTATGCGACGGCGGAGGAGGTGATGAGGCTGTGAACTTCCGTCGCCTCCGGTGACCCCAGTTCCTCGAAAATGGCCAGCGCCTCCTGCCAGCAGACCTGGGCGCGTCCCGTCTGCCCTATGCCGTTCAGGGCCCGCCCGAGCGCCGTCAGCACCTGTCCGCGCCGCCACTCCCCGCCGATGCCGCGCAGCACGATCAGCGCCATCTCCGCGTTGGACGCGGCCGGCGCGGGCCGCCTGCCCGCCAGATCGACCTCCGCGAGGCGGAAGAGCGTCATCCCCTCCCAGAGCCGCTGCCTGCTGTCCCGGAAGGTCTCCAGGGCCTCCGAGAACTGCTGGGCCGCGTCGGAGAGATGGCCGATCTTGGTGAGCGCCATGGCGAGCGCGTAGCGGGCGTTCGCGGCGCGCAGGGCGTCGCTGCTCATCTGCTCGTAGATCCGGATGCCCTCCTTGGCGAGGGAGACCGCGCTGGACGTACGCCCCATCGCGAGATGCGCGCGGGAGAGGTTGCAGAGCGCCGACGCCTCGCCCGGCAGGTTCCCGTCGGCCCGGAAGTCGTCGATCGCGCGCTTCAGATGGACCTCGGCGTCCGCGTTCCGGTTCTGGTAGATCGCGATGGCGCCGCGCATGTTGCTCACCCAGCAGACGGTCAGCGTGTCGCCCGCGGGCTCCGCCAGCGCCATCGCCTGCCGGGTCCGCTCGTCGGCCTCCTCGAACCGGCCCGTGGACAGGTGGAGGTTGCTCAGGGCGATGAGCGCCCGGCCCTCGGCCCGGTCGTCGCCGAGGGTGTGCGCGGCGTCCCGTACGGCGGTCGCCGTCGCCTCGTACTCCTTGGCGTTGGCGCCCGACTCGCCGAGGTCCAGCGAGGCCCAGAGCAGGTCCACGGCCCGGCGCAGGCTCTCCGCGTCGGGACCGCAGGCGGACTGGCGCACGCACGCCAGCAGGCAGTTGGCCTCCGCGTACAGCCAGTCCCGCGCGTCGTGCCGGTCCGTGAACGACAGCCCCTCGTACGACGTCGGCTCCAGGTGGGCGACCAGCCGGTCGCCGGGCCGCTCCAGCGCGTACACCCGCGCCGAGGTCGTCAGGTAGAAGTCCAGCAGCCGGGAGAGCGCGGAGCGCCGCTCCGAGGGGCGCTGCTCGTCGCGCTCGGCGCAGGCACGCGCGTAGAGCCGTACGAGGTCGTGGTAGCGGTACCGCCCCGGCGCGGCCGACTCCAGCAGCGACGTGTCGACCAGCGACTCCAGCAGGTCCTCCGCCTTCCGCGGCGTCAGGTCGAGCAGCGCGGCGGCGGCCGCCAGGGAGATGTCGGGGCCGTCGGCGAGGCCGAGCAGCCGGAAGGCGCGCGCCTGCGCCTGGTCCAGCGCGCCGTAGCCCAGTTCGAAGGTGGCCGCGACGGCCAGGTCGCCCGCCTGCAACTCGTCCAGCCTGCGCCGCTCGTCCGCGAGCTTCGCGGCGAGGACCGACACCGTCCAGGTGCGGCGGGAGGCGAGGCGGGACGCCGCGATCCGGATGGCGAGGGGGAGGAAGCCGCAGGCGGCGACCACGTCGAGGGCCGCCTCGCGCTCCGGGGCGACCCGTTCGAGACCGACGATGCGGGTGAAGAGCTGAAGCGCCTCCTCCGGCGACATCACATCGAGGTCGACGAGGTGCGCGCCCACCAGGTCGACCAGCCGGACCCGGCTGGTGATCAGCGCCGCGCACCCGGTCGTACCGGGCAGCAGCGGCCGGATCTGCGCCGCGTCCCGGGCGTTGTCCAGCAGCACGAGGACGCGCCGGCCGTCGAGCACGGAGCGGTAGAGCGCGGAGCGCTCGGCGAGCGAGTCGGGGATCTCGGTGTCCGCGGTGCCGAGCGCGCGCAGGAACGAACCCAGTACGGCCTCCGGCTCCGCCACCCGCGTCCCGGCGCCCTGGAGGTCCACGTACAGCTGGCCGTCGGGGAAGTGCGTGCGGGCCGCGTGCGCGACATGGACGGCGAGCGTCGTCTTGCCGACGCCGCCGATGCCCGCGAGCGCGGAGACCGCCATGACGGAGCCCTCGGCGGTGGCCAGCCGGTTGCCCAGCTCCCGCACGAAGGCCTCCCGGCCGGTGAAGTCCGGTACGGTCGCCGGGAGTTGCGCGGGACGCGGCAGGGCGTGCACCGGCTCGGGCTCCTCCGGCGGGCGCGCCAGGTCCTCGTCCGCCTGGAGGATGCGGCGCTGCAGCTCCGACAGTTCGGGCCGGGGGTCCACCCCCAGCTCGTCGGCGAGGAGCCGGCGCGTGTCCGCGTACACGGCGAGCGCCTCCGCCTGCCGGCCGCTCCGGTACAGCGCCACCATCAGCAGCTCACGGAGGCGTTCCCGCAGCGGGTGGGCGGCGGTCAGGGCGGTCAGTTCGGAGACGGCCTCCGTGTGGGCGCCGACCTCCAGATCCAGGTCGAGGAGTGCCTCGGTGAGCTGGAGGCGCCACTCCTCCAGGCGGGTGCGCTGCGTCTCGGCGTACGGTCCGGGCACGGAGGCCAGCGCCTCGCCGTCCCACAGGTTCAGCGACTTGCTGATCAGGGAGCGCGCCTGGCCGCGGTTGCCGGCGGCGCGCGCCTTGTCCGCGTCGGCGGCCAGCTCCTGCGCCACGTTGAGGTCGAGGGCGTCGTGGCCGGTCCGCAGGGCGTAGCCGCCGGACTCGCTGACCAGCACGCCGGGGGAGAGGACCTTGCGCAGGCGGGAGGCGTACGTACGGACGGCGGCGAGCGCCTGCGAGGGCGGTTCGTCGCCCCAGAGCCCGTCGATGAGTTCGGCGGCGGTCGCGGTGCGGCCCTCGCGCAGGAGGAGCGAGGCGAGCAGGGCGCGCTGCTGCGGCGAGCCGGGGGGCAGCGCCTCGCCGCCGCGCCAGGCGCGTACCGGGCCGAGCACGCTGAAGCGGAGGAGCGCGGACTCGTTGGGTTCACCGGCCACGGTGCTGTCGGCCTTTCCGCCCATCGCCTTGTCGAACGTGCCGAGTTTATCGGGCCTCATCGACGTGCCGTTGCGGTTGCCGTTGCCGTTGCTGTTGCCGGTCCCGTTGCCGGACCTGTTGCCGGACCTGTTGACGGTCTCGTTGACGTGGCCGGCCCGGTTGATGTGCTCGCCGATCGGCGCCGCGGTGGTCTCGGTGGTCGCGGTGGCCGTCGTCGTCGCGGTGGCTGCGGTCGTCGCGCGACTCCGTTCGGAATCAGCGCCGTTGACGTGTCCCGCGCCGTGCACGGTATCGGCGCCGCTGCCGTTGGTGCCCCTGCTGTCATTGGTCGCGCCGGTCCTGTCCCTGTCACTCGGCGCGGCCGGAGTCCGTTGCTCCGGAACGCGCGGCCCGCCGTCGAGGCCCATAGCTCCCCCTGCCCGCCACTCGCCGGTATCGCCCCGGACAGTCTGCCTTGCCGGAGGCTGTCCGTCAGCAGTGAGCAAGGCTCTGCACAAGCCCTCGACAGGATCAGGACCGCAAGTGGCCGAAGGGCTACGGGGTGAGCGAGGGGGCGGAGTGGCCCGCCGCCTCCCCCTTGGTCTCTCTTTCACTTCCCCCTCCCCCCGCCCGTACGAAACTGTCGTGTGAGAATCACGGACCGGGTGAGGGACGCCCGACGAGCGACGCGCGGTGCACGACGCCGAGGGAACAGGGAGTGGAGTCATTGGAACCGCTGGACGCCCAGGATCCGCGCCGGGTGGGGGAGTTCCGGATACTGGGCCGCCTCGGTGAGGGCGGTATGGGACGCGTCTACCTGGCACGAAGCCCTGGTGGCCGGGCCGTGGCGGTCAAGTTCATCCACGCCGACATGGCCGCGACGCCCGGGTTCCGGGACCGGTTCCGGCGTGAGGTGGACGTGGTCCAGCGGGTCGCCGGCGTGGCGGGGGCCGCCGGTGCGCACGGCGCGGGCACCGTCCCGGTGGTGGCCGCGGGCGTGGACGAACGCCACCCCTGGTACGCCTCCGACTACGTGCCGGGGCCGTCGGTGCAGGAGGCCGTGGACCGGTTCGGACCGCTGCCCGAGGAGACATTGTGGAGGTTCGCCGCCGATCTCGCGAAGACCCTTCGGCACATCCATGCCGAGAGCCTGATCCACCGTGACCTCAAGCCGTCCAACGTGCTCCTGTCCAGCGCCGGGCCGCGCCTCATCGACTTCGGGATCGTGCACGCCGCGCTGGAGAGCGCGCTCACCATCTCCGGCGCCCGGATCGGCACGCCCGCGTTCATGTCGCCCGAACAGGCGTACGGGGAACGCGTCACCCCGGCCACCGACATCTACAGCTACGGTCTGACGCTGGCCTTCGCGGCGACCGGGCAGGTCTCGCGCCGGGCCAGCCAGGAGGTCGATCTCGGCGACGTGGACGCGCAGTTGAGGCTGCTGATCCTGAACTGCCTCGACCCGGAGCCCGAGCGCAGGCCGAGCGCGGCGGAGGTCCACAGCCGGGCCGCGGCCATGGACCGGACGACCGACACCTGGCTGCCCGCCCCGATCGCCTCGGCGATCGCCAGCACCTCGGAGCGGCTGCTCAACCTGGAGTCGCGGGATGAGGGAGCCGACGGGGGACACGGGCATCCCGGGACCGTACGGGACGAGTTCCACCACGCGCGCACCCCGGGCCCGCAGTCGCCGCCCCCGCCGGCGTACGGCCCGCCGCCGCACGGCGCGCCGTACTCACCACCGCCCAACGCGCCGCACAACGCGCCGCACACGGTGGGCGCCTACGGACAGCCGCTGTACGGCTCGCCGACGCCGCCCATGTACGGACCCGGGTACGGCTACCCCCAGGGGCACGCCCCGGCGCAGGTCCACCCCCAGGCGCAGGCGCACGCCCAGGCGCACGGCCGGACGCCGCCGCCCCCGCAGCCCGCGACCGGCGCCCTCGGCTGGGCGTACGGCGGGCTGATCGGGCGCCCGGCACTCGGGCTGCTCTGGCTGGCGCCCCTCAGCCTCGGCTCGTTCCTGCTCCTCTTCGCCCGGTTCACCTTCCTGGGCGGGCTCACGGCCATGATCCTGCCGGGGCTGCTCGTGCTGGCCGGCTGGCTCACCGTCACCAAGGGCCGCACGGAGCACCGCGTGTGGCACCGCTGGAACCACCGCTACTGGCTGCTCCTGGCGTACGTCGTGGTCCAGGGGTGCTGGGACCTCGTCCGCTACGACACGCAGGACATCCTGCTGAAGCGCGGGAGTGTGTCGGCCTATCAGGAACTGATGGGCCCGATGGCCGGCCTGCTCGGCGCGCTGCTCAGCCTCGGCGTCCTCGCCCTGATCTACGTGGTGCCCGCGGTCATCTCCCGCCGCCGGCGACTGCGCGCCGAGGGGCTCTGAGCCACCGGACGGGCCCGGCCCCGTGGCCGGACCCGCTCTCCCGGGCCCGCTCTCCCCACACTCCTGTCACTCCCCGAGGAACACCGGGTTCGTGAACGCCGCCAGCGCCCCCGGCAGCCCGGTCACCTTCGGGGCGTGCCGCACCTCCGCACGTACGTAGGCGGCGTACGCGGCGGTCGTACGCCACTCCACCGTGCCCGAGCCCGACTCGGGGAGCGCGGAGCTGTACAGCGGCCCCTGGTCGGTGACGAAGTACGCGGTGCACCCCGGGGCGCCGGTCACCTCCAGGCGTACGGTCACCGGGGCGTCCGGGGCGACGTCCAGCCGCTCGCCGATCCCCGCGTGGCGCCCCCGGCCGCCCGCCGCGCCGAAGACCAGCGAGACCGCCGCGGACTCGGCGACGTAACTGCGGCCCGCCCGGATCCCGGCGAGAATGGCCTCGCGGGTGAGGTCGTCGGCGAGGACGACGGTCTGCGGGGTGCCGATCGGGTCGGGGTCGCGGTGCGCGTCGCTGTTGCCCATCGCGGGGGTCCACTTCCGCTCCGTACCACCCGAACGGACGGATGCCACCAGGAGGTTGTCCCACTCGGCGAGGGAGATCTCGTCGTCCGGCGTGTACGCGCCGTTCCAGACCTCCACCGCGTCGGCGTCCGCGAAGCCGAACTTCCAGTTGCAGCCGATGCAGGTGCCGTGCGGGTGCGCGGGCACGACGAGGCCGCCCGCGCGGCCGATCTCGCGGGCGAAGCGGCCGAAGCGGTTCTCGCGGGCACGGTAGCGCCAGTCGATGAAGGTGCCCGGGTCCGTACCGAGCGCGAGGACGTGGCCGTTACGGGTGGTGACCTCCTCACCGGTGAGGATCAGCAGGTCGTCACCCCACAGGCCCTCCCAGGCGCGGTGCCCGGAGTACGTGTTGTGCTCGCTGGTGTTGATGAAGTCGAGCCCCGCCGCGCGGGCGAGCGCGGCGATCTCGGCGGGGGTGCGCCGGCCGTCGGAGTGCACGGAGTGGAGGTGGCAGTCACCGCGGTACCAGGCCCGGCCGCGCCCCTTGGCCCGACGCGGCGGGTGCACGGGGGGCGGGGTGGTGCCGGGGGCGCCGAAGGTGAGCGTGATGGTGACCTCGTACGGCAGCCCCTCCGGCGCGACGGTGTACGGGCCGAGCGCGATGTGCCAGACGCCCGCGCGGACCGGGCCGGGGATGTAGCCCGGGGTGGCCGTGTCGGCGCGCACGAAGAACTCGGTGCGGGCGCCGCCGGACCAGCCGCGGAAGCCCTTGCCGCCCAGCTCCGTGCCGCGCTCGTCGAAGAGGCCGATGTCGAGGGCGTTGCCCTGGGTGCCGGCCGGGACGGCGGGTCGCTCGTACGAGTAGGCGACATGGATCTCGTTGACGCCACGCGGTACTTCGACGGGGAGGTACACGAAGTCGGGGGAACCGGGCGGCAGGGTGCCGCGGACGGTCCTGGCCTGTCTGCCGTCGGCGGCCGGGCTCGCGGAGGAGGGATCGGGGGAGTCGGCGGAAGCGGCGTTCGCGAAGCTCACGGTACTCAACGTAAGCGCGGTGGCGGCTCCCGTCACCAGGAGTCCGCGTCGTCCGATGGGCTGGCTCGTACTCATACCGGCTGCTCCAGAGGCGAGAGGGGGCGGAGGGGCTGAGGGGCTGACGGAAACGGTGAGACGTTCCGTCACTCTCGTAGCCCGGGGTGAACCGGGGCACAAGGCCCGGCGGGTGGCGGATTGCGGGCAGACACCGGGCGGATGGCCCGCCGGGGACGTACCTGGCGGAGCGGCCGGGGCCGTCGCGAGATCGCGAACCCGGACCGGAGTACTCGGCAGGGGGCTGCTGATCGTGGAGCAGGTCGCGGACCGGTGGGGCGTGGAGCCTCGTACGGTAGGCAAGACCGTGTGGTGCGAACTGTGGACGCGGTGAACGACCGCGTCCTGTGGGGCGTTGTCGCCCTGACCGGCAGCCTCGTCGTGCTGGTGCCGGGCATCCTGTACGCGTGGGCGGGCCGCCCCGAACGGGACCTGCCCGCACCGCACGTACCGGTGGACGCGGAACAGGCGTACACGTACACCTGTTACCGCTCCCGCAGCCCGGTCCTCGTTACCATCCCCGCGCCCTGGACCCGCCACCGCCGCGGCTACGGCCGGCGTCCCGGGTGCCGGTGACGCCGGGCGCGTGTGCCAGGAGTCCCACAGCGCGGGAACCTCGGTACGGTCCTGGGCGTGTGCTGACCCGGGGAGCCCGGCCACCGAGTCGGACACGAACCTGCCTCAGCACTTCTGACGAGGACAGGACTACGGGCTCGTTCGGGCGTGCCCCTCCACCAGGGCGGCGAAACCGTCGAGATGGCGGGCAAGGCTGTACTCGAACAATCCGTCCACGTCCGACACCGCTTCCCCGGTAACCGCGGCCAGCAGCGGAAATCGTCCGGAGCGGAGGAGCTCGTCGGCCCGGGCCCGCTGTGTCAGCCACCACCGGTCGAGCGTCACACCGGTCTCCTGCTCGGCTTCGACCTCGTCCGCCATGGACAGCGCGACGGTGAGGACCAGCGCGTGCAGCGTGAGCGCCTCTCGGATCCGTGTCGTCATGGGCAGTCCAAGTCCGTCGAGCGCGCGCAGGGTCCACTCGGTGTGCGCCATCATGTTGGGCACGAGCAACGGGCGGGTGAACGAGACGGCCCTGGGCAGCCAGAGGTGTCGCCGGCACAGCTGCCATTGCCGGCGGGAGATCAGTTCGAGCTTGGCCCGCCACCCTTCCGGCCCCGGGACGGGCAGCTCCGGTTCGCCGAAGACCTCGTCGGTCATCTGCGTCACCAGTTCGTCCTTGGTCGCCACATGCCGGTACAGCGACATCGGACCGACGCCCAGCTCGGCCGCGAGTCGCCGCATGGATACGGCGTCGAATCCCTCGTTGTCGGCGATCGCGATGGCGGCGCGAAGAACGTGCTGCCGGTTCAGTGACCGCTTGGGGGCGCTGACCCGCCGTGGTCCCTGTGGTGCGGTGAGGCCGACCGGCCGCTTCTGACCCGTGCGGGTGCTGACCACCGTGCCGGCACCGACCTTCGTCTCGACCAGCCCGTCGTCGCGGAGAGTGGCCATGACTCTGGTCGCGGTCGCGACCGCGACACCCCATCGCTGGGCGATCTGCCGGATGGAAGGCACTCGATCGCCGGGCCGCAGGTCGCCGGTCAGGATCCGGGCACGGATCTCCGCGACGATCTGCCGGTACGGCGGTTCCGGTCGCTGTGCTGACGTCGGCACAGGAATCCCCGATCTCTTGGTGAGGTCGCCGTCTACCAAAGAATGTACTAGTGCACTAGCTCCAGTACCAGTTCACTTTAGCGTGCTGGGCCCCAGAACTTCTGCCAATAACGCTGCTACTTCAAGGACAACATCTTTACGGTGTACGCATGGCTGTTGATACAACGTACGCATCCGTGCGGCGGGCGGAAGTCGCAGACCAGCAGGCGGTGCTGGACGTCCTGACCGAGGCGTTCATGAACGATCCCCTCGCCTGCTGGCTCTTCCCTGACGCACGCCGACGAGGTCGTCTCCAGGCGCACTTCTACCGCCCCTTGCTCACCCATCCGGCCGCCGAGGCATACCTGGCCGGCCGTCGCGAGGGCGCCTCGGTATGGCTGAGCCTGGCGGCAGGCCGGACGCCCTATGAGGAGCACCCGGACGCGCCGGAGGCGGGCGAGGAGACGGTCTACGGCGAGAACGGCGCGCGGTTGCTCGCCCTGGGCCAGGCGCTGGCCCCACGGCACCCCGCCCGCGAACCGCACCTCTACCTCCCGTGCATGGGGGTGCTCAGCGGGCGGCAGGGCGCTGGACTCGGCTCTGCGATGTTGCGGCACCGACTGGAGCGAGCCGACGCCGACGGGGTGGCCGTGTATCTGGAGGCGAGTTCGCCTCGCAGCCGCGCCCTCTACCAGCGGCACGGATTCGGGGATCTCGGCGAGCCGGTTCGCGTGGCGGACAGCCCGCCCCTGTGGCCGATGTGGCGCCCACCGCACCGTTGACCGCGCACTCGACGCCGCCTTTCCAACGAACAGAGGAGAGAACGTCCATGACAACGAACCGCGACGCCGATCGGCGACCGCCGACCCTGGTGTTCGTCCACGGCACCAACTCCTCGTCGGCCTGGGCTTCGGGCCTGACCGGCGAACTCACCCTGCGCGGGCACCGGTGTGTTGCCGTCGACCTTCCGGGACACGGCCGGGAGGCGTTCTACCCCCGTTCGTACCAGGCCCCGCAGAACCTCGAAGCGCTGGCGACCGAGCCGTCGCCACTCGCCGAGATCACCATCGACGACTACGTCGAGCACGTCGTGAAGGTGGTGCGCCGCGCCCGCCGCCACGGGCCCGTGATCCTGGTCGGCATGAGCCAGGGCGGCGTCACCCTGAGCCGGGTCGGCAACGCCATCCCCGACCTGCTCGATCGGGTCGTTTACGTCGCCGCCTACTGCTGCGTGGACCTGCCGAACCTGGCCGCCTATCTCGAAACCCCGGAGAACAGCGAGAGCCTGGTCGGCCAGGTGACCGCCGCCATGGTCGCCGACCCGGCGGCCCTCGGGGTGAGCCGGCTCAACTGGCGCTCGGCCGACCCCGCGGTGTTCCACGGCGTCAAGAACGCCCTTGCCGCGGACTTCACCGACGAAGGCGTGAGCCGGCTGCTCGCCACGCTCGAACCGGACGAGACCGCCGGCATTCCCACGGCTGAAGCCCGGGGCGAAGCACACACCTGGGGCCGGATTCCCCGGACTTATGTGCGCTTCACCCTCGACCGGCTGATTCCACCGGAGCTGCAGGACCGATTCATCAAAGAGGCCGACCGACTCACTCCGGACAACCCGACTGACGTGCGAAGCGTCGCCGCACCCCATGTCGGCCCGTTCGACCGGCCCGAACTGGTGGAGATCTTCTCAGAGCTCGCCGGCCGCTGACCCGGCGCGGCACGCCCCTGGGGAAGAGTTGTGATCGGTCTGTGGGGTTCGCCTTCGGGACGGGGCGATGATCTGGATCAAAGACCTCACCCGGACCACCCCTTGATCACGACTCGATACGCGCCCTGGCAGCGTGGCTGCCCGGACCTCTTCGAGCGCCCGGTGGACCGGGGAGGGTCAGCCGGACGCGGTCAGGGTGCGCAGTTGGGCGAACGACTGACGAATGGCCTCGTGCAGGTCGAGGCCGTCGGTGGCGTCGACCCATCGCTGGAAGGCGACCCGGTACACCGCGGAGCCGGCCTCGGTGGCCAGGTCGGCCTCGGTGTCGCCGATGCCCCGCCGGCGAAGCCCGTCGGCGAGCGTGGCCGACATGCCCGCGAGCTTGATCAGTTCACGTTCCCGGAGATCGGCGTTGGCCATGATCACCGTGTGCCGCTTCCGCGCGAGCTCACGGTCACCTCCGATCACGTCGGCCGCGGCGAACAGCGCGGCCGCGACGGCCTCCAGCGTCGACGCCGTGGCGGGCGCGGCCTCCAGCGCGGCCAGCGCCTTCTCCTCCAGTTCGGACGACCGGTCGAAGAGGACCTCGCGTTTGTCGGCGAAGTGGCGGAAGAAGGTGCGGGCGGTCACGCCGGCCCGGTCGGCGATGTCCGCCACCATGGTCTGCTCGAAGCCACGTTCGATATACAGCGCCAGTGCGGCCTCGCGCAGTCGGTCATTGGCTCCAGGCTCCCATCGTCCCATGTCGCGAGTTTAGTGCTGTCGTTTAGGCCCGGGCATGGGCCCACGGGCCCTGTCGCTGGGCCCGGGCCGGACATAGCCTTCGTCGTGCTCCGGGGGACTCGCAAGCGGGGGGAGCGAACAGAGCGACGGCTCAAGCAAACTGACGGGCTGTCAGTTCTGACGCGACCGTGTGTGTGAGTGCAAGTCAATTCACTTACATAAAAGTTGGGTGAGTCACTTGTCCGGGCTCGGTCTCCAGTCGCACACCGGAATCCACGCGCGGTTCACCCGCGATCAGGGGAAGCGTGATCTTCCGCCGCCTCTCCGCGCCGCGCGCGTTCTGCTGCACGTGCTCTTCGGGCTCACGGCCGTGGGCGGGCTGGGGCTGGTCGGCGAGGCGGCGTCCACGGGGCTGATGACCCCGACGCTCTTCTTCCTCGCCCTGTACGCGGCGGCTCCGGGGGTGTTGGCCTGGGTGCTCACCTGGCGTCTCCGCGAGGGAGCCAACCGCGTCTGGGGCGGCCTGGTCGCCGTACAGGTGTGGCTGGTCTGCGGCGGCCTGTTCAACATCGCGAGTGGCTCGGTACGGGGCCTCACCCAACTGGTACTGCCACTGGCGATCCTGGCGTTCCTGACCCGGCCGGGGAGCCGTACCTGGCTGGGGGTGCCGCTTCCCGCGAAGAGCCTCCGGGAGCTGTTCTCCCGGTTCTCGATCACGCGTGTGCTCTTCCGGCGGGGTGACCGGGCCCAGACGGCCGTGGAGTACCTGGGGATGATCGTGGTCGTCTCGGTGATCATCCTGGCGATGGTCACCGGGGGTATCTCCAGCCGCTTGACCGGCGGACTCCAGGAGGCGGTCTGCGACCTCGTCGGCGAGTCGTGCGATGCGTCGGGCGGTACGACGGGCGGCACCAGCGGCGGTACGTCGGGCGGTACGACGGGTGGTACGACGGGCGGAACCACCGGGGGCGCCAGTGGCGGCGCCACGGGTGGCTCGACCGGCGGCGAGGACAACGGCGGGAAGAGCACCGGCGGTACGGCCAATGGTGGCGGTGACACCGGGGGCGCCTCGGGCTCCGGCGGCGCGGACGGCGGCGCGAGCGGTGGCGCGAATGGCGGTGACTCCGGGGGCGATTCCGGGGGTGACTCCGGGGGTGCCAGCTCCGGCGGGACAGGTTCGGGAGGCAGCGGCTCCGGCGGCTCGGGGTCGGGCGGCTCCACGGGGGGCGCGGTCGGAGGCACGAACAGTGGCGGCCCCTCGTCCGGCGGCTCGACGGGTGGCGACAGCGGCGGGAACAACGGCGGCAGTACCGGTGGTGACGACGACAGTGGGGGCGCCGTCGGCGGTGCGGTCGGCGGTACGTCCGGGGGGAGCAGCGGAGGGAACAACGGCGGGAACAGCGGAGGGACGGACGGCGGCTCCGACAGCGGCGGCGCGAGCGGCGGGGCGACCGGTGGTTCGGACTCCGGCGGTGCCACCGGCGGCTCCGATTCGGGCGGCGCGAGCGGCGGCGCGAGCGGTGGGGACAGCGGCGGCGCGACTGGCGGTTCGAGCTCGGGCGGCGCGAGTGGTGGCACGAGCGGTGGTTCCAGCTCGGGCGGTGCCAGTGGTGGCACGAGCGGTGGTTCCAGCTCGGGCGGTGCCAGTGGTGGTGCGAGCGGTGGGGACAGCGGCGGTGCGACTGGCGGTTCCAGTTCCGGCGGGGCCAGTGGTGGTGCGAGCGGTGGAGCCAGTGGCGGCGCGAGCGGCGGTTCCAGTTCCGGCGGAGCCAGTGGCGGGGCCAGCGGCGGTTCCAGTTCCGGTGGTGCGAGCGGTGGCGCGACTGGCGGTTCCAGCTCCGGGGGAGCCAGCGGTGGAGCCAGTGGCGGTGCGAGCGGCGGTTCCAGTTCCGGGGGAGCCAGCGGTGGCGCGACTGGCGGCTCCAGTTCCGGTGGGGCCAGTGGTGGAGCGAGTGGCGGGGCCAGTGGTGGGGCCAGTGGTGGGGCCAGTGGTGGAGCGAGTGGCGGGGCCAGCGGTGGCGCCAGCGGCGGAACGAGCAGCGGTGGATCCTCGTCCGGTGGTTCCTCGTCGGAGCCCTCCGAGCCTCCGGACGAGCCGGACGACGATCCTGACGACGAGCCCGAGGAGAAGCCCAAGAACGACTGCGACAACGCCCCCAGCGCTGCCGGCTTCCCCACCGTGTACGTCGGATCCACCGGTCATCTCATCCTGGCGACCGGTGCCAAGCCCGGCCTCGACACGCAGGCCACCAAGTCGATGCTGGAGCAGGCGGCTGCCGCCGCCAAGCAGATGGGCAGTTCCGCGGTCCCCGGTTACGACACGTACCAAGAGGCCGAAGATGCCGCCAAGGCGGCCTTCGGCAATGAGTGCAACAAAGACACCACGGACACCGACAAGGAGCAGGACAAGACCAGCGATCAGCTCGACGAGGCCGGGAGCGACAAGGACAACCGTCCGATGCAGGACCCCCTGCACGCCCTGGACGACATCCCCGACTACAAGCCGGGAGCGGCCGGGCGCAAGGAGTGGTCGCAGGCGGTCGAGGACATCGCCAAGAAGAATCCTCTGACCGAGAACTTCACCGCCCAGGACGCGCTCGTCATCGCCGACTACACCGGCAGTTGGGCCGCCGACCTCAACGGCTACCTGCGGACCGGGACCGCGCGCGGATCGTTCAAGAACCCTGATGCCAAGGTGCAGTTGATGGACGAGGCGCTGAGCCACCTTCCGCCGGTGCCCGATCTCACCGTCTACCGGGGCACGTTCATGCCGGACAGCATCATCCAGCAGCTGACCGGCGGTGGCGAGGTCAACTTCCCCGAGTACCTGAGTACGTCGACGGACCTCGCCAAGGCGGAGTCCGCCCTGGGGCGGGCCAGCGGAGGGGGTGTCGGGGGCGAGAACGTGCTGCTCGAAATCGAGACGAGCAACGGGCGCAACATCGACCCGCTGTCCCGCTACCGGGGCAAGGAGTCGGAGGTCCTCATCCCGCGCGACGGGAAGTTCACGATGACGAGCCAGGAGACGCGCATCATCAACGGCAAGGAAGTCAAGGTCATCAAGGTGACCCAGACGGGCTGACGGCGGACCCCGCGCGGGCGGGCCGGACGGGCCGGTCGGCCCGTCCGCGTCCGCGCGGGGCGGGTGGCGTCCGTCGTTCAGGCGGGGGAGCCGGCCGGGCCGTCGTTCTCGCCCAGCTCCGCGAAGTGGTCGAACTCGCCGGCCATGACGCCCTTCACGAACGCGTCCCACTTCACCTGCGTCGTGGTGACGATGTTGTCGGGGTCGCTGGTCTCCCGGAGATGAATGAGATCCCCGGCCCCGGCGGCCACCTCGATCCACGGCCCGGGGCCGTCGTCGCCCTCGGCGGTGGCGCGGACCCATTCGAGACCGGCGGGTACGTCAGCCATGGTGATCGGACTCCTTGAGTGAGCGGAGGAAGCCGGCCCAGGTGGCCGGGTCGGTCGTCAGTATGGAATGAGAAGGGTCGCTGCTCTCGGTGAGCTGTATCGCGCGGCCGGACGTCACGGCGACGCTCAGACAAGCCTCGCCTTGAGCGCAGTACGACGACTTCTGCCAGGCGGACTCCGCCACGGTTTCCCCTTTCACAGGCTCTTGGCGATCTCGTGGATGAAGTCCCGGGACGCCGGTTCCGCCAGCGCCACGGAGTCCAGCCGCTCGAAGAGCAGCCGGTACTGGTTCAGCTGTGCCTCCGCGTCGATGAACGCCACGCCATGGGCCTGGTCGAGTTGCACGGTGTCCAGCGGAGGCACGGGCCCGTATCCGTAGTACGCGGTCTGTCCTGAGCCGGGGAATGATCCGCGTGCGAAGGGGATGACTCGGATCGTGACATGCGGCAGCTCGCCCAGTGCGAGGAGCTGGTGCAGCTGTGCCCGTGTCACGTCGGGGCCGCCGAACCGCATGCGCAGGGCGGCCTCGTGGATGATCGCCCGGTACGGCGCGGGGGCGTCCCGGTACAGGACGGCCTGGCGCTTGATCCGGTGCGAGATGCGGTGCTCCATGTCCGGTGGAGTGAACGACGGTACGGCCTGACGGTAGATCTCGCGTGCGTGTTCTCTGGTCTGCAACAGGCCAGGGATGTGTGAGGTGTGCACCGTGCGGAATCCGGTGGCGTGGTGCTCGAACTCCGAGAGATCGAGGAGCCCGGCGGGCAGTATGCCCCGGTACTCCTCCCACCAGCCGCGTGTCCGGTCCTGCGCCATGTCGACCAGCGCCGAGATGAAGGGCTCGTCCGGACAGCCGTAGGCAAGGGCCATCGCGCGGACCCGTTCGCCGCCGACCCCGAACCGGGCCGTCTCGATATTGCTGATCTGCCCCGGCCGCGTACCGAGGAGCTCGGCGGCGGCTGTCGACGTCAGCCGGGCGTGCTCCCGGAGCCTCCGCAGCTCAACGCCCAGGCGTACCCGCCGAGCCGTGGGGTCGGGCTTGGATGCCATTGCTCAACTCGCCTTTCGGGACCTACGGACGCACAGGGACGGGGCATCACTCACACGGGTGAGATTCGGGAGTATTACTTGGAACGCTATCAAGTATTCCTTTTTCTCGGTCTAGCCTCCGGGGGAGGCCACCGCCTGGAAGCGCCCCGCTCGACGGAGCGACCTGGTCACCGGGCACCGCAGCATGCCACCCCCATATCTGGGCAAATCACCTCCGCGATCGGAGACTTCCGTGCAAACCGTATCCCCGCACTGGGCCTACACGCTCCAACTCCCGCACGATCCCCGGGCCCCCGGAATTGCCCGGGGCACCCTCCGCAACGTGGTCCGGGCGCACCGGATGCACGGACTCGCCCACACGGCGGAGCTGCTGGCGAGCGAGCTGGTCACCAATGCGTACCGGCACGCGCCGGGCCCGTACGCCCTGCGTATCCGTGCCCTGGATCCGCACCGGCTCCGGGTCGGGGTCTGGGACAGCAGTCCCGAGATTCCGCCGCCGTTCAACGGCGAACTCCTCGTGCCCGCCGCGGCCGCGCCCGCCGGCGAAGGCCTGCCCGAGTGCGGGCGCGGGTTATGGCTCGTACAGCTTTACGCCGACAACTGGGGGGCGTACCACCTCGGCGGTGAGCGGTCCGGGCACCGCGGAAAGCTGCTGTGGGTGGAGTGTGTACGGAAGAGCGACGAGTGGTGATGGTGACGTCCGAGGTCAAGGATCACGCGTGGCGGTACGGCGGAGACACCGCAGAACCGGAGTCTCAGGGATGGACGCCCCCAGCCATGTCTGTCGTGCCGTCGTCGCGTCCGCGCCCGGTGGGCCTGGGCGAGGTCGCCGGGACCCCGACTCCGTGCGGGAAGCACACGGGTGTCATCAGGCGTCTGCATGCGCGACTGGATCCCGCCGTGCCGGAGGGGCTCGCTGTCTACGAGGTCTCCTCCGTGGCCATGCCCGACGATCCTGACGACTACGCGACGCCGGACCTGATCGTCCTGCCCGAGGCGTGGGACGAGGCCCGGTTCTCCCGAAGCTACGGCGAAGTGACAAGTAGCTCTGCGTCTACAGCCAGCTCAAGTACTGCTCGGTCTCCGAGGTCGCCGCGATGATCGAGGGCGTGCTGCGGCACTGCACGGACGTGGAGATCGACCGGCAGTACACCGACACGCACGGCGCTTCCATCGTCGGATTCGCCTTCGCCCACATGCTCGGCTGCAACCTGCTGCCCCGGCTGAAGAACGTCGGTCCGGCGCGGCTGTACCGGCCGGCGGCCGGTCAGGACGAGAAGTGGCCGCACCTGGCGCCGGTGCTGTCGACCAAGACGATCGACCGGGAGCTGATCCGTTAGCAGTATGACCAGATCGTCAAATACACCACCGCCCTACGTCTGGGCACCGCCGAGGCCGAGCAGGTCCTACGCCGCTTCACCTGCAGCGGGCCCAAGCGCCCCACCTACCGCGCGATCGAGGAACTCGGGCGGGCAGTGCGTACGGCGTCCATCTGCGACCACCTCGCCGACGCCGACCGGCGGGCCCTGTCCCCACTGTTCTGGACCCACGTGATCCCTACGGCCGGTTCGAGCGGGACATGAACGAGACGGGAACCGCCCGGTCGGCGGCGGGCGGCTCGGCCAGGTCGGCAACCTGAAAGCCGGTACCTCCGAGGTCGCCCGGAGGGCTGGATCCGGTGGGGTGCATTGCCGCGCCATCCGGTTGTGCGGGGCGGACCGTGGAACGGATCAGCCGGATGCCGTCAACACCGCGCGCGCGGTGGTGAGGATCTCCTCGGAGAGCGGGGAGCCATTGGTGGCCCGGGCCAGGACGAGTGCACCGAGCATGGTGCACAGCCGGGTGATGCCGTCCTGGTTCTCAGTTGTGAGCCACTCGGCGAAGTCGCCCACGCCTTCGGTGTAGATCCGGCGGGCTTCCTGGCCTTCACCCTCGCGCGCCATGTCGGTGACGAGTGCGGCGACGGGACACCCGTCCGCCGGGCTGTCGCGGTGTCCAGGGGAGAGGTAGGCGTCGATCGTTGCCCGCTGGGCGGCGGCGCGCTGTCCGCCGTGCTGCTCGAATTCGTCCTCATGATGCCGGGTGAGTTCGTTGAAGGCGTGGGCGGTGGCTTCGTCGATGAGCGCCTCTTTGGAGGCGAACTGCTTGTAGAAGCCGCCGTGGGTCAGTCCGGCCGCCTTCATGATGTCGGCGACGCTGGCGTGAGTTCCCTGTTCCCGGAACAGGCGAGACGCGGTTTCCACGACCCGCCGGCGGTTCTCCTCTGCCTGCGCCTGTGATGCGCGGCCCATGGACCACCTCCCGATTGGATGTCGACTGGCATCTATCCTAGACCAGTGCTTAGATTGCGGATGTAATCTAATTTGGCCGTCGGTCGCCGACGGCTGTAACGCTGGGAGTGGGCATGGAACTGAAGGACGCGGTCGCGGTGGTCACCGGCGCCAACCGGGGGCTCGGACGGCATCTGGCTGCCCAGCTCGTCGAGCGTGGCGCGAAGGTGTACGCGGCGGCCCGGCGGCCCGAGACGGTCGACGTGCCGGGCGTCATCCCGCTGCGGCTGGACGTCACGGACGAGACGTCGGTGCAGGAGGCCGCCCGCGTGGCGTCCGACGCGACACTGCTGATCAATAACGCGGGCATCTCCACCGGCGCGGCGCTGATCGGAGGCGACCTGGCCGAGGTGCGCCTGGAGATGGAGACCAACTTCTTCGGCCCGCTCGCCGCGACCCGCGCCTTCGCCCCCGTGATCGAGGGCAACGGCGGCGGCGCCGTGCTCAACATCCTGTCCGCCCTGTCCTGGTTCCACCCGGCAGGACTCGGCTCCTACGCCGCGTCCAAGGCCGCCGCCTGGGCGCTGAGCGACGCGACCCGTGAGGAATTGGCACCGCGCGGGATCACCGTATCGGCGCTGCACGTCGGCTACATGGACACCGACATGGCCGCCGGCGTGCCCGCCGACCAGAAGGTCGCCGCCGCCGACGTCGCGGCCCAGGCCCTGCACGGCATCGAGACTGACCTGCCCGAGATCCTCGCGGACGAGGCCAGCCGGTACGTCAAGCAGAGCCTGTCCGCGGCACCCCAGTCGAACGCAGGCTGACGCCCCCCGGCGCGACCACCTCCACACCCCTCAGACAAGGACATCTCATGCGCTACACGACCTTCGGCCACCGGACCGGACTGCGCGTCTCCGAGTACGCGCTCGGCACCGCGAACTTCGGCACCGGCTGGGGCGCAGGCGCCGAGCCCGACGAGGCCCGGCGGATCTTCGACCGGTTCGCCGAGGCCGGCGGCACCTTTCTCGACAGCGCGGACGGCTACCAGTTCGGCGAGTCGGAGGAACTGACCGGAAAGCTGATCTCCGCCGACCGCGACCACTTCGTCCTGGCCACGAAGTTCACCCTCGGTGCCGCCCCGCAGCCGGACATCTCCAAGACCGGCAACAGCCGCAAGAACATGGTCGCCTCAGTCGAGGCCAGCCTGAAGCGCCTGGGGACCGACTACATCGACCTGCTGTGGGTGCACTTCCCCGACGAGCTCACGCCGATGGAGGAACTCCTTCGCGGACTCGACGACCTGGTGAGCGCCGGCAAGATCCACCACGCCGCGCTGTCCAACTTCCCCGCCTGGCGCGTCTCGCGCGCGGTAACCCTCGCGGACCTGAAGAACTGGGCCCCGATCGTGGGCATCCAGCACGAGTACAGCCTCGTCGAGCGCACCGCCGACCGTGAGCTCCTGCCCATGGCCGAGAGCCTCGGGCTCGGCGCAGCCCTGTGGTCCCCGCTCGGTGGCGGACTGCTCACCGGCAAATACCGCGGCTCCGCCGAGGGGCGCCTGAGCGACCTGGGCATGGTCATCCACACCGAGAGCACCGGCCAGAAGACCGCCGTTGTCGACACCGTCCTGGCGATCGCCGAGGAGAGCGGCGTGACGCCCGCCCAGGTGGCGGTGGCGTGGGTGCGCGAGCGCGCCGCCCGTTCCGTGGCCACGCTCGTCCCGATCATCGGCCCGCGCAGTCTCTCCCAGCTCGACAGCTACCTCGGCGCCCTCGATGTCCAGCTGACCGACGAGCACTACACCCGCCTCGCCGAGGTCAGCGCGGTGCCGCTCGGCGTGCCCCATGAGGGGATCGCCGCCTCCCTGGACCGCCTCCAGGGAGGCGCCGCCGACCACGTCACCGCCCCGGTCGTGCCGGTGGCCTGATGGGTGAACGCGTCTGAGGACGCGGTGCGCCCGCGCCGCACCCAGAAAGACAACACAAACCAGTTCGTACTGGGAGAAGCCTGGGCGAGCGGAGACCCCGACCTTCCACGGACGGGAACGGAACGGAGACGACGATGAAGGCTTTCATGGTCGAGAAGTACGGCGACCAGGCCGGGATGCGCGCCGCCGAAATCCCCGCCCCCCAGGTAGGTGCCGACGATGTCCTGGTCAAGATCCACGCGGCGGGCGTCAACCCGCTGGACCTCAGGATCCGCAACGGAGACTTCAAGGCGTTCATGCCCTACCGTCTCCCGCTCATTCTGGGCAACGACCTCGCCGGGACGGTCGTCCGGGTCGGCCCGTCCGTCACCCGCTTCTCGGTGGGCGACGAGGTCTACGCCCGGCCTGACAAGGACCGCATCGGTACCTTCGCCGAACTCATCGCTGTCCGCCAGGATGACCTGGCACCCAAACCGGCCACGCTCACCATGACCGAGGCCGCCTCCCTCCCCCTGGTCGCCCTCACCGCATGGCAGGCACTGGTCGAGCGGGCCCGCGTGCAGCCGGGACAGAAGGTCCTCATCCACGCGGGCGCCGGCGGCCTCGGCTCCATCGCCGTCCAACTGGTGAAGGCGCTCGGCGCACACGTCGCCACCACCGTGAGTACCGCCAAGGTCGACCTGGCCAGGGACCTCGGCGCGGACGTCGTCGTCGACTACCGCACCCAGGACTTCGAAGAGGTCCTCGACGGCTACGACGTCGTCCTCGACAGCCTCGGCGGCGAGACCCTCGTCAAATCCCTGCGCGTACTCAAGCCCGGCGGCACGGCCATCAGCGTCGCGGGCCCGCCCGACCCGGCCTTCGCCCGCGAACTGGGCGCGAATCCAATCCTCCGCCTGGCCATGACCGCCCTCAGCTTCAGAACCCGGCGCAACGCCAAGCGCCACGGTGTGACGTACTCGTTCCTGTTCATGAAGGCCAGCGGCGACCAACTGCGCGAACTCAGTCCCTTCATCGACACCGGGAAGATCCGTCCCATCGTCGACCGCGTCTTCCCGTTCGAAGAAACCCTCCAGGCCATGGAGTACGTCGAGAAGGGCCAGGCGAAAGCTGGAAAAGTCGTCGTCTCCATGATGTGAGCGCGGGCACAGCCCAAACGGACGCCGAGGCAACCCGTCACACCGAGAAGCCCAACCCCCGCCCCCCGTCCCCCACCACACACCAGGGACCCGGCCATGAGCACATTGTCCAGCTCAGCCACACCCACTCCGTCGTCGTACAAGAACGTGCCGACCCGCTCCGTGTCCGTGCAGGGCGTCAACTTCGCCTACCGGCAGCTCGGCCCGGACGACGGCGTACCGCTGATCCTCCTCAACCACCTGTCCGCGGTCCTGGACAACTGGGATCCACGGGGCGTCGACGGACTGGCCGCCCGACGCCGCGTGATCACCTATGACAACCGCGGCGTCGGCGCGTCCGGCGGCTCCACACCCGACACCGTCGAGGCGATGGCCCGCGACACCGTGCTGTTCATCCGGGCCCTCGGGTTCGACCAGGTCGACCTGCTCGGAATGTCGATGGGCGGCTTCATCGCCCAGGTCATCGCGGCAGAGAAACCCGACCTCGTACGCAAACTCATCCTCGCGGGCACCGGCCCCGTCGGCGGACCCGGCATCGACAAGGTCACGCCCCTCACCCTCCAGGACGTACTCAAGGCGACGCTGCGGCGCAAGGACCCGAAGCACTACCTCTTCTTCACCCAGACCGAAGGCGGCCAACGGGCGGCGCGCGAGTTTCTGGCGCGGCTGAAGGAGCCCACGGACAACCGCGACAAGGCGATCTCGGTGCCGTCGTTCCGCGCCCAGCTGAAGGCCATCAAACGCTGGGGCCGCACGGCACCGCAGGACCTGTCGCGCATCCAGCAGCCGGTCCTGGTGGCCAACGGCGAGAGCGACCGGATGGTGCCGAGCGAAACACACTCGACCTGGCCGCGCGGCTGCCCGGGGCGAACTCGTCCCCCTCTACCCCGACGCCGGACACGGGGGCATCTTTCAGTACCACGACGAGTTCGTAGCACTGGCGCTCGGGTTCCTGGAATCATAGCCAGGCCGGGGCCCGACACCGATCCGCGCGGCCCCGTGAGATTCACCGATGCGCGGGAGGCGCCGGCAGCGGACCCGCCTCGTAACTCACCACACCCCGGTTTCTCACAAACGGGGGGGCTTTGCCCGAGCAGGATCGAACAGGGCCGGACGGAGACCGCCGAGGAGCCGATCGGGTCGCAGAAGCCGTTCTTGCTCAGAAGTGGCAGGAACGGGGTTCTGCGACGTGAGTTGTGCGAAAACCTGGTGTCATGGCGGACCCTCAAGAGCCTTCCCCGCCCGCCGGGTCACAAGCCGATCTCGTCGAACGCCACCCGTGCCCGAAGTGCAAGGCGGCTCCCGGCTCGCCGTGCCGCTCGCGCTCCGGCGCGGTCGCCAGCGCGTATCACACCGGTCGCTTCACCAAGGTGCCCATGCTCGCGAAGGAGCTGCGGGTGCAGACGCCGGCCGACCGCGGACCAGGGCAGCCGTGGCGGCCCGGGGCTCCGGTGCCCGTGGCCGTCGACCCGGGCGTGCCGAGCGCGGATATCCTTATCGGTTACGCCCGCTGCTCGACGCTCGGGCAGGAGCTCGACTCGCAGCTGGACGCGCTCGCCAAGCACGGCATCCCCCGGGACAAGATCTTCAGCGAGAAAATCAGCACCCGGATCAAGGTCCGCCCCCAGTTCGAGGCGGCGTTGAAGACCGCGTGGGAGATCAAGGCGCACGCGCCGCACTGCCGGGTCCTGTTCACGGTGTACGAGATGAAGGGGCTGGGGCGTGATGCAGCCGAGCTCACCGCGCTGGCGGACCATCTGACCGAGCACGGCCTGGTGCTGGAGATGCTCGCCGGACCGCTGCCCGGCATCTACGACCCCACCGGCCCCGGCAAGCTGCTGTTCGGCTTCTTCGCCGCGATGGCGGAGACCGAGCGGGAAACCAACTGCGAGTCCACCCTCGAAGGGCTCGACACGGCGGCCCGCAAGGGCAAGCACGGCGGTCGGCCACCGGTCATCACCGACGACATGCTCCACACCGTGCTGCGGCGCCGCGCAGGCGGCGAGTCCGTCGAGCAGATCCAGGCCCGACCTGATCATCCCCACCGGCAAGCGCAAGGGGCAGAGCCCCTCCGTCGCAAGCATCTATCGGGCGCTCGCCGAACACGCCCAGCGCGAGGCGTACCCCGAAGCCGTCGAGCAGGCCCACGCCGACTTCGCCGCCCTCCAGGCCGGCGAAGTCCCCGGAGCCCGCCTCGCTCTCCCTGACCGAGCGTCACTCTGATTACAGAGAGCTACTTGTCGCTTCGCTGCAGCTTCGGGAGAACAGGGCCGACGACGACAACTGGCTCGCGGACCCACGGGACGTAGGGCTCGCGGTCGAAGTCAACTACCGGTCCGAGAAGGCCCGGGACATCAGGACACGGTGCGGGGCAAGTACGGCGAGGAGATCCGCCTGCCCGCGCCGTTCTCCCTGGTTCTGGCCACGGATGGCCTGCCGGTGTACGGGACGCCTGGCACGCCCGGCCCGCGTTGAGGGGTGCGCGCCCGGGCGGACGTCACGTCACCAGGTCACGGGGATGGCCTCCGGGATGCGGAAGGCGACATCGGGCCGCCAGGGCACCTCCGCGTCCGGCCCGGCGAGGCGCAGGGTGGGGGTGCCGGGGGCGGTCAGGGCTTCCAGTACGGCGGCGATCTGCATCCGGGCCAGCCGGTTGCCCGGGCAGTGGTGCTTGCCGTAGCCGAAGCCGAGGTGCGGGCAGTGCTGCCGGTCGGTGGAGAAGCGGCCGGGGTCGAAGCGGTCGGGGTCCGGGAAGGCCACGGGGTCGTGGTTGGCGGATTCGAGGGAGAACAGGACGCACTCCCCGGCCTTGATGGTCAGGCCCTCGATCTCCACGTCACGCGTGGCGAGCCGCTTGGCACCGCCGGTGGCCATCGGTGTTCTGCGCAGCAGTTCCTCCACCGTGGCCGGGACCAGTCCGGGGTCGACCCGTACGGCCGTGACGATGTCGGGGCAACGGGCCAGGGTCACCAGGGCGTTGGCGAGGAAACTGGCAGAGGTGCGGTATCCCGCGATGAGGAACACGTTGGCGACCTGGGCGAGTTCGGAATCGCTCAGCCGGCCGCCCGCTCCGACGCGCCCGGCCGGGATCTCGGCCTCGGCGAGTTGTCTGAGCAGATGGTCACCCGGGGTGGCGACCAGGCCGGGGAGTCGCCGCAGGAAGAAGTCGTACATGCGGGCGATCGCCGCCGTCATCGCCTCCGTGCCGGGGCCGCCCCAGGTCAGGACGGTGTCGCAGGCCTCGTTGAGCAGGACCTTCTCCTCCTCGTCCAGCTCGCCGAGGAGGACCTGGCAGGCCACCAGGTAGGGCAGCGGGACCGCCAGCCCGGTGTACAGGTCGGCGGGCGGCCCCGTCCGGACGAGGCCGTCGATCAGCGCCGTGGCCTGCCGGCGGGTCCAGGCGTGGTAGCGGCGTACCGCGCGCGGGCCGAGCGCGTCGCTCATCACCGAGCGCAGCCCGGTCTCGCGGAGGGTGGCCATGATGTCGCCCCGGGTGCCCTCGGCGCGCGGGGCGATGGGCTCCTGGCGCGGGGCGCCTGGTCGCAGGGCGGCGGAGAGGCTCAGCCGGGGATCGCCGAGGAGGGCGCGGGCCACGTCGTACCGGGTGACGAGCCAGGCGTGATCGCCGGTGACCGTCCTGACCCGGGTGGCGGGTTGCGGGGTGTCCCGCAGCAGGGTGTACACCGGGGAGATCGTGTCGCTCCAGTCCCCGAACGGGAAGTCGAGGGGCGGCAGTTCCGTGTCCATGGTCAGCCTCCCGTGCGGGGTCGCGGGAGCGTGACGCCCGGCGCCGGGGCGGGCGGAGGGGCCGCGTCGGCGGGCCGTACCACCGCGAACGCCTGGCCGGGCGAGGCGAACAGCTCCTCGAACATCAGCGGCATGGTGGGGATCATGTGGTGGTAGATGTGGACGGAGGAGGGCACGCCGAGGATGGCCGGCGTGTCCGCGCACACGGGCAGCTCCGCGATCAGATAGCCCATGCCGACCTCCAGTTGCCGCTCGCTGGGCTCGACGCCCTTCAGGTGCGAGGCGAGGGCGAGCCCGCTCGCCTGGCGGAACACGTTCCGTACGCGGGGCTTCTCCGCCACCACCTGCTCGATGCGGCGGAGCAGCGAGCGGTACGCGGGGTGCTCGGTGAACTCCGAGAGCACGCGCACCCGGTGCCGGTACGCGGGCACCTCGGCGGCCACCCAGGCCCGCGCGATACGCCGCCGCAGCCGCCGGGTCTCGCGCTGCGTGCTCGTCCGCACGCGCTCGGGGTCCCAGCCCAGCGCGCGGTACGTGTGGGTGAGCGACGCGTCCGGGATGACGGGGTCCACCTCGTCGAAGACCGAACTGGCCCACCGCAGCAGGGCGGTGAGCCGCTGCTCGTTGAAGTACCCGTTCCCCGGGCTGACTCCGATCAGCGCGTGCTCGCCCCGTTCGCAGATCTCCCGGCAGTGGTCGGTGTACGGCTCGATGGTGAATTCAGGCGGGATCCTTCGTCCGGCGATCTCGTGCATGGGTTTCTCCCGTACGTCAGGAAAAGTGCGGACACGTGGCAGTGTGTTCGGCGCGGTGGGCGCGCGACAGCTTCCGCCGGGAGACTCCATTCGAATGAGTGGCCGACGCTGATCAAACGTGCGAGATGTGGCGTGTACTCGTCAACTTTGGCTGGCGTGGCGGCCTTACGGTCCGGCCCGTCAGCGCTCCCGGCGGGCGTTGAGCCGGGCGGCCTGGCGGGTCAGGTGGTCGCGTTCGGCGAGGTTGGTGGCCTGGTGGGCGGCGTCGGCGTACAGCCGCGCCGCCGTCTCCAGGTCGCCGTCGCGCTCGTGGAGGTACGCCGCCACGGCGGTGCGGCGGGGCAGGGGGTGTCCGCTGCCGGGGGAACGCAGGGCGGCGTCGTCCAGTGCCGCGAGCGCCGCCAGACCCGCGCGCGGTCCGTCGGCCTCGCCGACGGCCACCGCGCGGTTGAGCCGGACGACCGGGCTGTCGGTCAGGCGGACGAGTTCGTCGTACCACTCGACGATCTGCACCCAGTCGGTCTCCCCGGCGGTGGGCGCGTCGGCGTGGAGGGCCGCGATGGCTGCCTGGGCCTGGAACTCGCCCAGCCGGTCCCGGGCGAGAGCCGTCTGAAGGATCCCGATGCCCTCGGCGATCGCGGCGGTGTCCCACCGGCCCCGGTCCTGCTCGGCCAGCGGCACCAGGCTCCCGTCGGGCGCGGTCCTGGCGGCGCGCCGGGCGTGGTGGAGCAGCATGAGGGCGAGCAGCCCCGCCACCTCGGGATGGTCGATGACGGCGGCGAGCTGCCGGGTGAGCCGGATGGCCTCGGCGGCGAGGTCGACATCGCCGGAGTAGCCCTCGTTGAAGACGAGGTAGAGGACGCGCAGCACGGTGGCGACGTCGCCGGGCCGGTCGAACCGTATCCCGGAGACGGTGCGCTTGGCCCGGCTGATGCGTTGCGCCATGGTCGCCTCGGGCACCAGGTAGGCGCGGGCGATCTGGCGGGTGGTGAGCCCGCCGACGGCGCGCAGGGTGAGGGCGACCGCGGACGCCTGGGTCAGCGACGGGTGGGCGCACAGGAAGTAGAGCTGGAGCGTGTCGTCCACCGGGGACGCGGGGCCCGGCTCCGGTTCCTCGTCGACGAGGTCCTCACGCCGGCGGCGGGCGGCGTCCGCCCGGGTCGCGTCGAGGAACCGGCGCCAGGCCACGGTGACCAGCCACCCCTTCGGATCGCGCGGAGGGTCGGCCGGCCAGACGCGGACCGCCTCGACCAGCGCGTCCTGTACGGCGTCCTCGGCCGCCGCGAAGTCGGCTCCGCGGCGGACGAGGATCCCGAGCACGCTCGGGGTGAGGCTCCGGAGCAGGACCTCGTTCACCGGGGAGGTCACTCCGTGACGGTGGGCGGCTCGGTCAGGAACGGACGCAGTTCGAGCCACTCGTGGATCGGCTCCCCGCCCGCGCCGGGGGCGGCCGACAGCTCCCCGGCCAGCTCGACGGCGCGCTCGTAACTGTCGACGTCGATCACCATCCAGCCGGCGATGAGGTCCTTGGTCTCGGCGAACGGGCCGTCGGTGACCGGCGGGCGGCCCTCCCCGTCGTACCGCACCCACGTCCCCTCGGGGGCGAGCGCCTGACCGTCGACGAACTCGCCGGTCCCCTCCAGCCGGGCCGCGAAGTCCTGCATGTACCGCACGTGGGCCGTGATCTCCTCCGGCGTCCACCGGTCCATGGGCACGTCGTTGGCCGGGGCCGGGGCGCCGCGGTAGTGCTTGAGCAGCAGGTACTTGGCCATGGTGTTCTCCTCGGTGCTGGTGCGGCCCATTGTGGCCGCGTCCACCCCTGGGACGGAGCGGGCCACGGGTTCTCGACATGCCCGGCCCATCTTTTTTGATTCTCCTGGCCGAGCCCTCCGCCTCGGAGGCCGAACCTTCCCGCTCGCGGAGAGACATTTGCCACCACTTGGCACACATCCAAGATCCACGCGCGCGCTCGTATCCTCGGACCTATGACAACCAGCAGCGCACCGCAGGGCCCCGAGACCGGACAGCCGACCGCCAACGGCATGCGCCGCGCCCTCAAACGGGCCCGGGACGGTGTCGCGCTCGACGTCGCCGAGGCCGCCGTGCTGCTCCAGGCGCGCGGGGCGGACCTCACCGAGCTGGCCGGGTCCGCCGCGCGGGTGCGGGACGCCGGGCTGGCGGCCGTCGGGCGGGCCGAGGTCATCACGTACTCCCGGAAGGTCTTCATCCCGCTCACCCGCCTCTGCCGCGACAAGTGCCACTACTGCACCTTCGTCACCGTCCCCGGCAAGCTCCGCCGCGCCGGGCACGGCATGTTCCTCTCGCCCGACGAGGTCCTGTCGATCGCCCGCGAGGGCGCCGCGATGGGGTGCAAGGAAGCCCTGTTCACCCTCGGCGACCGGCCCGAGGACCGGTGGCCCGAGGCGCGGGAGTGGCTGGCGGCGGAGGGGTACGACGACACGCTCGCCTACGTACGCGCCATGGCGATCCGCGTCCTGGAGGAGACCGGGCTGCTGCCCCACCTCAACCCCGGGGCGCTGTCCTGGACCGACCTCCAGCGGCTCAAGCCCGTCGCGCCGAGCATGGGCATGATGCTGGAGACCACCGCCACCCGGCTGTGGTCCGAGCCCGGCGGCCCGCACCACGGCTCGCCCGACAAGGAGCCCGCCGTCCGGCTGCGGGTCCTGGAGGACGCCGGCCGCTCCAACGTGCCGTTCACGACCGGTGTGCTGATCGGCATCGGCGAGTCGTACGAGGAGCGCGCCGACGCCCTCTTCGAGCTGCGCCGGATCCAGCGGGCCTACCAGGGCCTCCAGGAAGTCATCGTCCAGAACTTCCGCGCCAAGCCCGACACCGCCATGCGCGGCATGCCCGACGCCGAGCTGGAGGAGCTGGCCGCGACCATCGCCGTCGCCCGGCACATCCTCGGCCCCGCCGCCCGCATCCAGGCGCCGCCCAACCTCGTGGACGCGGAGTACGCCCTGCTCATCGGCGCGGGCATCGACGACTGGGGCGGGGTCTCGCCGCTCACCCCCGACCACGTCAACCCCGAGCGCCCCTGGCCGCACATCGACGAACTCGCCGCGCGCACCGCCGAGTCCGGCTTCGAGCTGCGGGAACGCCTCACCATCTACCCGGAGTTCATCCAGCGCGGCGAGCCCTGGCTCGACCCCCGGCTGCTGCCGCACGTACGGGCCCTCGCCGACCCGGAGACCGGGCTCGCCCGCGAGGACGTCACCCCGGCCGGGCTGCCCTGGCAGGAACCGGACGAGGGCTTCACCGCCACCGGCCGCACCGATCTGCACCGCACCATCGACACCGAGGGCCGCACCGCCGACCGGCGCGACGACTTCGACGAGGTGTACGGGGACTGGGAGGCGCTGCGCGAGGCCGCCGCCCCCGGCATGGTGCCCTCCCGTATCGACACCGACGTACGGGAGGCCCTCGCGCAGGCCGCCGACGATCCGGTGAAGCTCACCGACGACCAGGCCCTCGCCCTGCTCCACGCCGACGGGCCGGCCCTCGACGCGCTCACCCGGATCGCCGACGCGGTGCGCCGCGACACCGTCGGCGACGACGTCACGTACATCGTCACCCGCAACATCAACTTCACCAACGTCTGCTACACCGGCTGCCGCTTCTGCGCCTTCGCCCAGCGCCGTACGGACGCCGACGCGTACACCCTCTCCCTCGACCAGGTCGCGGACCGCGCGCAGCAGGCGTGGGAGGTCGGCGCCACCGAGGTCTGCATGCAGGGCGGCATCCACCCCGACCTGCCCGGCACCGCCTACTTCGACATCGCGCGCGCGGTGAAGGAGCGCGTCCCCGGTATGCACGTCCACGCCTTCTCCCCGATGGAGGTCGTCAACGGCGCCTCCCGGACCGGCCTTTCGATCCGGGAGTGGCTGACGACCGCCAAGGAGGCCGGACTCGACTCGATCCCCGGCACGGCGGCGGAGATCCTCGACGACGAGGTCCGCTGGGTCCTCACCAAGGGCAAGCTGCCCACGGCCACCTGGATCGAGGTCGTCACGACCGCCCACGAACTGGGCATCCGCTCCAGCTCCACGATGATGTACGGACATGTCGACCAGCCCCGCCACTGGCTGGGCCACTTCCGTACGCTCGCCCGCATCCAGCGGGAGACCGGCGGGTTCACCGAGTTCGTGACGCTGCCCTTCATCCACACCAACGCCCCGGTCTACCTGGCCGGCATCGCCCGCCCCGGGCCCACCGACCGGGACAACCGGGCCGTGATCGCGATGGCGCGGCTGCTGCTGCACCCGTACATCCCCAACATCCAGACCAGTTGGGTGAAGCTCGGCACGGAAGGCGCGGCGGAGATGCTGCGCTCCGGCGCCAACGACCTGGGCGGGACCTTGATGGAGGAGACCATCTCCCGTATGGCAGGCTCCAGTTACGGCTCGTACCGCTCCGTGCGGGACCTGGTCGCCATCGCGGAGGCGGCGGGCCGCCCGGCGAAGCCGCGGACGACGCTGTACGGGGAGGTCCCGGCGGAGCGGGTCGAAGCGGCGGCCGCGTCGGACGGACACCTGCCGGAGTTGCTGCCTCTGCTGGCAGACTGAGGGCCGGGGAGCCGAAGAGCGGGACAGCGCGGGAGCGCGTGATCGGGGGAGTACGTACGTGGCAGAGGCGCGGGCGCATCAGCCGTCGATGGCCGAACTGATCGCGCGGCGCCGCAGGTTCATCGGCCGCAGCGCCGAACTGTCCGCGTACCGCGACAACTTCGGCTACCCGCCCGAGGACGAGCGGCACCGCTACCTCTTCCACGTCCACGGCAACGCGGGCGTCGGCAAGACCTCCCTCGTACGGGAGCTGGAGCGGGCCGCCCGGGAGTGCGGCGCGCTGACGGCGTACGTGGACGAGTCCGTCAGCAGTGTCCCCGAGGCGCTGGCCGCGATCGCCGAACAGCTCGACCGGCAGGGGCATCCGCTCAAGCAGCTCGACCGGCAGCTCGCCACCTACCGGCAGCGGCGGCACGAGGCCGAGGCCGTGTCGAGCGCCGCTCAGGCGGGCCCCGGTGCCGTGGGAGGGGTGCCTCCCGCCGCGTCCGCCGGGGCGACCGCCGCCGCCACCGCCGGGGTGATCGGGCTGCGGATGGTCCCGGTCGTCGGGGCGTTCGCCGACGCCGTCGACACCCAGCAGCTCGCGGCGGGCGCCGACCGGCTGCGGGCCACGCTCAGCGCCCGCTTCCGCGACCAGGAGGACGTCCAGCTCGTCCTCAAGCCGGACCAGGTGCTCACCCCCGTCCTGGTCACCGAACTCACCGGGATCTCCCGCGACATCCCCTGGATCGCGCTCTTCTTCGACACGTACGAACGCACCGCACCCTTCCTGGACACCTGGCTGCGCGACCTGATCAAGGCCGGGCGGTACGGGGACTTCCCGGCCCGCGTCGTCGTGACGCTCGCCGGCCAGCGCCCCCTCGACACCGAGGTCTGGGGCGGTTACGGGGGCTTCGCGACGGACCTGCCGCTCGCCCCCTTCACCGAAGGGGAGGCGCGCACGCTCCTCGCGGCGAAGCGGGTCACCGACGAGTCCGTCGTCGAGGAGGTGCTCAGGCTCTCCGGCGGCTTGCCCGTCCTCGTCTCCACCCTCGCGGAGAACCAGCCCGACGACCCGGGCGACGTGGGTGACCCCAGCGCCAGCGCCGTCGAACGCTTCCTCAAGTGGGAGCAGGACCCCGTACGGCGCGCCGCGGCCCTCGCCTGCGCCCTGCCGCGCCGGCTGGACGAGGACGTCTTCCGCGCGGTCGTCACCGAGGACGTCCTCGGGGCCGTCGTCGCCGAGGACCCGGCGGGGCTGTACGACTGGCTGCGGGCCCTGCCCTTCGCCATCCGCAAGGACGGCGCGGTCACCTACCACGGCGTGGTGCGTGCCCCCATGCTGCGTCTCCAGCGCACCCGATCCCCGCGCGGCTGGCGGGAGCGGCAGGCCGCGCTCGCCGCGTGCTTCGCCCGCTGGCGCGCCGAGACCGAGAGCGAGCTGCGCGCCGACGAGGTCTGGGAGAGCGCCGAATGGCGCGCGCTGCGCTTCGAGGAGACGTACCACCGGCTGTGCGCGGGACCCCGCGGCGCGCTCCCCGGCGCGCTGCGGGACGTCGTCGAGGGCTGCCGCGAGAGCCCGGCTGCGGCCCGCCGCGCGGCCCAGGCGCTGGCGGAGGCCGGCACGGACACCGGCAACGAGGCGGCCCGGGAGTGGGGACGGCGGCTGGTGGCCGCCCTCGACGACGAGGAGAGCGGCGTACGGGCGGCCCTCGGCGTGCTGCTCGACCGGCCGGGACTCGACACCCCGGGCCGGGCGGCGGCGCACACCGTACGGGGCCGGGAACTGCGCGAGGCGGGCTCGCACGAACCCGCCCTCGCCGAGTACGACCGGGCCCTCGCGCTCGACCCGGAGGCGCCCCTCGCACACTACGGCCGCGGCCTCACCCACCAGGAGAACGGGGCGTACGAGGCCGCCCTGGCCGATCTGCGCCGCGCCGACGAACTCTCCCCGGACACGGTCTGGATCCTGGAGGTGTACGGGGAGACGCTGCGGATCGTCGGCAGGGACGACGAGGCCGTCGCCCTGCTGGACCGCGTCCTCGCGCTCGACCCGACCGACGCCTTTGCGCTGGCCTCCCGGGGCGTCGCCCAGCACGCGCTGGGCCGGCACGAGGCCGCCCTGGCCGATCTCGACCGCGCCCTGGAGCTGGACGACGCGTACCTGTGGGCCCTGGTCCGCAGGGCCCGCCTGCTGCGCGACCTGGAAGAGCCCGACCGGTCCTTCGCCGATCTGGACCGCGCGGTCGAACTCGCCCCGGACAACGCGTGGATCGCCTCCGAGCGCGGCGAGGGGTACCGGCTCGCCGACCGTGACGAGGACGCGGAACGGGAGCTGACCCGCGCCCTGGAGCTCGACGCCGAACACGCCTCGGCGCTGGGCGGCCGGGGGCATGTCCGCCATCAACTGGGGCGGGACGCCGAGGCGCGCGCCGACCTCGACCGGGCGATCGAACTGGACCCCGAGTACGCCTGGGCGCTGGCGCACCGCGCCCGGCTGCGGCGGGAACACGACGACGCCGCCGGCGCGCTGGCCGACCTGGAACAGGCCGTCGAGGCCGACCCGGACACCCTCTGGATCCGGCGGGAGCGCGGCGAGGCCCGGCTGAACGCGGGACAGCACGAGGAGGCGCTCGCCGACCTCACCGAGGTGCTGGACCGGCAGCCCGACGACATCTGGGCGCTCACGCTGCGCGGCCGGGCCCATCACGTCCGGGGCCACTACGGTGACGCCTTCGCGGATCTGGACCGGGCCCTGGAACTCGATCCGGACGACTCGTGGGCGTACTACTGCCGGGGCAGGACGGGCCAGGCCGCGGGCCGCCCGGACCAGGCGTACGCCGATCTCGTACGGTGCGCCGAGCTGTACCCGGAGGCGGACCACGCCCGGCGCAGGGCGGCGGCCATCTGCCTGCTCGTGGGCCGGCCCGAGGAGGCGCTGCGCCTGATGGACGGGATGACCGACCCCGGCGAAAGCAGCCCGGTGGACCGCTGCGAGGCACTGCGCCGCAGTGGACAGTGGGCCGAGGCGCGCGCGGTGGCCGAGCGGCACAGCGCCGAGGCGCCGGTGTACGGCACACTCCAGCTGGCCATGACGGTGACCGTGGCCGAGGGCGCCGAGGCCGGGGTCCCGGTCTGGCGGGAGCTGGAGCGGCTGATCGGCGAGGCCGGTGGCGTCTCGGCCGACACGACCGCGTACGGGGCGATGCTGAGCGGGGCCGTACGGGGGGACTGGGCGGCGCTCGACAGCGCGCTCACCGCCCTGTTCGACATGGCACACGAGTGGGACGACCTCGCGAACATGGCCTGCGACCTCGAAGAGCTGCTCCACGCACCCGGCATCGACACCGCCGGCCTCACCCCCCGCCACGCCCGCGCCGCCGCCGCACGCGACGCGTTCGCCGCCCGCTGGGCGTGACCCGGGGACGGGCCCGGGAGACGGGCCCGGGAGACGGGCCCCGGAGACGGGCCCCGGGGAGGAGAAAGACCGAAGAGACCCGCCGCGCCTACTTTCGTCGGATGCGGCACCGCGCCCGCCCTCCGTAACGTTGTACGGCATGACAGCACCGTTTCCCGCCGAGCCCGCCGACGGAACGCCCGCTCCCGGCCCGCCCGTTGGCGGCGGGCCCGCGCCAGGCCCGCCCGCTCCCGGCCCGCCCACCGGCGCTGGGGCCGTCGGCGGAACGCCGGCTCCGGGCCCGCCGGTGCCTGGCGCGCCCAGCGGCGGTGGGGCGCCCGCGCCAGGTCCACGCTTCGGCGGGATACCGGTTCCCGGCGCCGGGGCCGTCGGCATTGGGGCGGCCGACGGTGGGGCGCCCGGCGGAACACACCTGCCCGGCCCGCGCGCCGACGGTGGGGCGGCCGGCGGAGCGCCCGCGCCCGGCAAACCCGCCACCGCGCGCCTCGCGGATGTCGACGCGCTGCGCGGCTTCGCGCTCTTCGGCATCCTGATGGTCAACATCCCGTTCTTCGCGAGCGGTTACACCCTGCTCGACGTGGCCGACCCGGCCAGGACCGCGTGGCACGACCATCTCGCCACGAACGTGGTCCAGTTCCTCTTCGAGTCGAAGTTCTACCTCCTCTTCTCCTTCCTCTTCGGCTACAGCTTCACGCTCCAGCTCAACTCCGCCGCCGCACGCGGGGTCTCCTTCCGTCCCCGCTTCCTGCGGCGGCTCGGCGGGCTCTTCCTGATCGGGGTCGCCAACGCGGCGCTGCTCTTCTACGGCGACATCCTGGTGACGTACGCCTTCCTCGGCCTGCTGCTCTTCCTCGTGCGGGGCATCTCGCCGCGCCGCGCCCTGTGGGTGGCCGGGATCATCACCGGTGCGATCACGCTCGCCTTCCTGGCCCTGGCCGTCCTCGTGGCCCTCATCGACGAGGCCTCCGCGACCGCGACCCCCGCCGAGCGGCTCACCATGCTGGCCGACGGCCACGCCGCCACCGAGGCGATGCGCGGCGGGCTCGGGTCGGTGCTCGGCGAGCGGGTCTCCTCGCTGTCGACCGCGTTCCCGCTGATCTTCTTCTTCCAGGGCCCGCTGGCCTTCTCCGCCTTCCTCGTCGGACTGGCGGCCGGCAAGCACCGCGTGCTCGACCACACCGCCGCCGCGGACCCGGACGCGTACCGGCGCACGCTGCGGCTCATCCAGCTCATCGGCTTCCCGGTCGGCCTGGCGGGCGCGTTCTGGTACGCCGCCGCCGGCCCCGAGGACCTCTTCGCGCCCGCCGCGCACCTCGTCACCGCGCCCTGCCTGACCGCCGCGTACGTCGCCACCCTGCTGCGCTTCTTCCGCACCGCGCGCGGCGCCCGGCTCGCCGAGACGCTGGCCCGCCCCGGCCGTATGGCGCTCACCAACTACCTGAGCCAGTCGGTGCTCTGCGGTCTGATCTTCACCGGGGTGGGCCTCGGGCTCATCGGGCGGATGCCGTACGCCGCGGTGATCGCCGTCGCGGTCGGGATCTTCGCCGTCCAGGTGGTGTGGAGCGCCTGGTGGACGCGGCGGTTCCGGATGGGCCCGGTCGAGTGGCTGCTGCGCGCCGTCACGCACCTGGAGCGGCCCGCACTGCGCGGCTGAGTGCGCCCTCAACCCACTGTTCCCGTTCGATTACAGTGCTGCGCAACCGTGCGCAGTCCGATCGGGGGCCGACAGGGGAGGGGGCCGCGTGAGCACACCGTCCGGAGCCGTCTGGGGCCGTGCCGAGCAACAGGACTTCCGCAGCCGGGTACGGGGCGCGCTGCTCGGCGGCGGGCTGGGCGACGCGCTCGGCGCCGGGGTCGCCACGCTCACGCTCGACGAGATCCGGGCCGCCCACGGCGTCCCCGGCGGCGCGGGTGGCGGGGGTGGCGTTGGCGACCTCGTCCCCGCGTACGGCCGGCGCGGCGCGGTCACCGCCAACACCCAGCTCACCCTGTTCACCGTCGACGGGCTGATCCGCGCCCAGGTGCGCCGCGACCTCGGCGCCTGGCACCCGCCCACCGATGTGCACCGCGCGCATCTGCGGTGGGCCGCGACCCAGCGGGACTGGGGGCCCGACCTGCGGCGCAAGGACAACGGATGGCTCGCCCAGGAGGAGTGGCTGTACGTGCGCCGCGACCCGACCATCTCCTGCCTCACCGGCTTCGGCGACCAGGTCATGGGCACGCTCGACCAGCCGAAGAACCCCATCGCGCAGGACGCGGGCGCGCTCGTACGGTCCGCGCCGTTCGGGCTGCTCGTCGGGTGGGAGCCGCAACTCGTCTGCCAGCTCGCGCTGGAGTGCGCCGTCCAGACGCACGGCTCGCCGGGGGCCTTCATCTCGGCGGGCGCCTACGCCGTGATCGTCCACGAGATCGCGCGCGGCGGGACCCTGGAGGCGGGTGTGGAGCGCGCCTGCGTGCTGATCGCGCCGCGCACCGGCCACGAGCCCGTCACGGCGGCCCTGCGGCAGGCGCTCGACCTCGTACGGCAGGGCGTGCCGGGCCCCGAGCAGATCGCCGCGCTCGGCGACGGGCGCACCGCCGAGTCGGCGCTCGCGGTCGCCGTCTACTGCGCGCTCGTCGCCGAGGACGTACGCCAGGGGCTGCGGCTCGCCGTCAACCACGACGGTCCCTCCGCCGCCACGGGCACCCTCTGCGGCTCGATCCTGGGGGCGATGCACGGTGAGACGGCCCTGCCGCCCGCCTGGCTGGCGGAGCTGGAGGGCCGGCCCACCCTGCTGGAGATCGCCGACGACTTCGCGATGGAGATGACCCAGGGGCCGGCCCTGCACAGCCCCGATGTCACGGAGTCGGGCTGGCTGACCCGCTACCCGCGCGGCTGATACCGGGACCCTTGCCGTTCCCGTTGCCCTTGCCGTTCGAGTCGCCCGCCCCGTCGGTCTCCTCGTGGCCGTCCCCGTCGATCCGCCCCAGCAGCGCGTCACGCTCCGGGGTGTCCTCCGGCTTCAGGAAGCCGATGACGATGTACAGCACGAGCGACACCGCGAGCGGCACGGAGACCTGGTACTGGAGCGGCACACCGCCGTCCACGTTCCAGTTGATGGGGTAGTTGACCAGCCAGAACGCCAGCAGCCCCATCGCCCAGCTCACCAGCGCGGCCGTCGGCCCGGATTTACGGAACGGCTTGAGCAGCCCCAGCATGAACGGGATCGCGATCGGCCCCATCAGCCCGGCCACCCACTTGATGACGACGGTGATGATGTCCTTGAACGTCGGCGAGTTGACCTGGGTGGCGATCGCCATCGACAGCGCGAGGAACGAGATCGTCGACAGCCGCGCCGCCAGCAGCCCCGCCCGGTCCGACCAGCTGCGCGCCGCCCGGGAGAGCACCGGGGCGATGTCCCGGGTGAAGACCGCCGCGATGGCGTTGGCGTCCGACGAGCACATCGCCATGGTGTGCGAGAAGAAGCCGACGATGACCAGGCCCAGCAGCCCGTGCGGGAGGAGCTGTTCGGTCATCAGGGCGTACGAGTCGGACGCGTCCGGCTTCTGCGCCTCCACCAGCAGCGGCGCGCACCACATGGGGAAGAACAGGACCAGCGGCCACACCAGCCACAGGACGGCCGAGAGCCGCGCCGAGCGCGTGGCCTCGCGGGCGCTGGCGGTGGCCATGTAGCGCTGCGCCTGGTTCCACATGCCGCCGTTGTACTCGAAGGTCTTGATGAAGAGGAACGCCAGCAGGAACGTCACGGTGTACGGTCCCGCAGTCGGCTCGGCGTGGCCCTCGGGGAGCTTGTCCCAGACCGTCCACAGCGCGCTGACGCCGCCGAGTTCGCCCATGACCGCGACGAGCATCGCGATCCCGGCGAAGAGCTGGATGATGAACTGGCCCAGCTCGGTGAGGGCGTCGGCCCACAGCCCGCCGACGGTGCAGTAGATGCCGGTGATGACACCGGTGATGAGGATGCCCTGGTTGAGGGAGATCCCGGTGAAGACGGAGAGCAGGGTGGCGATGGCGGCCCACTTGGCGCCCACGTCCACGATCTTCAGCAGCAGCCCGGACCAGGCGAGCGCCTGCTGTGTTCTCAGGTCGTACCGGTTCTTGAGATATTCGAGCGGCGAGGCGACCCGTAGCCGGGAGCGCAGCCGGTTGAGCCGGGGCGCGAAGATCTGCGCGCCGATCCCGATCCCGATGGCGATGGGGAAGGACCAGGTCACGAACGAGGTGACGCCGTAGAGATAGGCGATGCCGGCATATCCGGTGAACATCACGGCGCTGTACCCGGACATGTGGTGCGAGATGCCCGACAGCCACCAGGGCATCTTGCCGCCCGCGGTGAAGAAGTCGCTGACGTTGTCCACTCGTTTGTGCGACCAGATGCCGATCGCGATCATGACGCCGAAGTACGCGATGAGCACGATCCAGTCGAGGCTGTTCATGTCACCCCTCCAGGGGTCCGCCGGTTGAACGTCGGAGCGCTTCGTCAGTGGGCGCGTTCCGGTCGGCGGCAACCCCCGTGCGGGAGCGGGGACTTGGGGGATTGAACCGCCTGGTGGGGTGGCGGGTCAAGGGCGTATGCGGTCATGGACGTGAACGCAGGTCAGTAAGCCGAACAGTTTTACCTGTTCTTGACTCTCCATGGCGTTGTCGTGACCGTGCTGGCTCACCCAGGATGAGCGGGCACTTCGTCAGCGGGCTCCGGTCGTGGGCCGCGGGTCTTTGGCGTACGGAGCGGGTGGCCGTACGGAACGGAAACAGCCGCGCGGGATGCGGGTCCCGCGCGGCCGGGCATGGTCGAGCCCCCTCGGCCAGGACGGCGGACCGGTCGAGAGGGCTCTGTCTGTGCTGCGGTAAAACGCGGCGGGCCTCAGGCGAGGCCGGCGGCGCCCTTGCCCATTTCCTGGACGAAGGCATTCCACGAGCTGGGGACGAAGGAGATCGACGGCCCCTCGGGAGCCTTCGAGTCCCGGACGGCAATGGCCTGGACGAAGGGGGACCTGACCTCTACGCATGCGCCGTTTCCGCCGGAGTACGAGGACTTCGTCCACGTGTCCGTAGCGCCCTGAAGGATTGCCATATTCGCTCCGGTTCAGCAAGTGAGGTGACATAGCGCCAACTTCTGCTGGCATGATCGACGCTACTCGCCTCACTTGATGAGCGGGATGTGTGTTCACTCGTCCGGATGGTCTATGGGGGAACAGCCTTACGTCCGAAGCGGATTGAGTTGTATACTTCCCCCGCCTCCATGCGTAAAAGCGGATCAGTTCGACAATCCGGACCAATGTGACGATCACTCAACGGGCGTAATCCTTGGCGATATCCGCGATGTACTGCCGCGTCTGATCCGCATTCAGGGCCTGCGCGCGCAGGTGTTCGTACATCACGCTGTACCGCTGCACGTCATTCGCCTTCTCCAGATAAAGGTCGCTCGTCACGCCCTCGATGTAGACCACGCTGGAGTCCGACGCGTCGGGGAATTCGAGAATCGCGTAGTGCCCGCTGATTCCGGGATGCGCGCCCATGTCGAAAGGGAGCACCTGAACCGTCACATGCGGCAACTGCGACTGCTCCACGAGGTGTTCGAGCTGCTCGCGCATGAGCTGACGGCTGCCGACGACCCGCCGCAGCGCCGCCTCGTCGACCACGGCCCAGAGCCGCAGCGGCTCCTCGGGCGCGTTGATCCGGTCCTGCCGCCGCATCCGTACCCCGACACGCTTCTCCACATCCGGTACGGCCGACTCCGGAAGCGCGCCGTTGATCAGCGCCTCGGCGTACGGGCGGGTCTGGAGCAGCCCGGGAACCACCTGCGGTTCGAACACGCGCAACGAGGCCGCGTCCGTCTCCAGCCCGATGTAGACGCTGTACGGGATGTCGCCGAAGGCGTGCCACCAGCCCTGCTGGCGGGAGTCCTTGGCCATTTGCATAAGCGAGTCGACGATCCGGCTGTCCTCGACGTCGTAGACCCCGCAGAGATCACGTACATCGCGCTGGCTGATCGAGCGGCGGCCGTTCTCCAGTCGGCTGATCTTCGACTGGGAGACCAGCAGGCGTTCCGCGACTTCCTCGGCCGTCATGCCTTTGAGTTCGCGAAGGCGGCGCAACTCCTGGCCCAATCGGCGTCGCCTGACGGTGGGATTGACGTTGGACGCCACGGAAACTGCACCTCCGGCTGTGTAGCTGTAGCTGTACGTATCTACTGCTCAGCAGACTGCCACCAAAGGTCCCGGCCGCGCTGGGAAATGGCTACAGAGGTGATTGCGCCGTTCTGCGCGCCGCGCCGCGCGCCCCCACGCGCGCCCTGGCGCCGTCGCGGGCCTCAGGGCCCCTCCCAGGGCTTCAGCGGCCCTGTGGACCCCTGGCCAAAGGTCTGGCCCTTTGCCGGGGCTCCAGGCGCCCGTGAGGCGGCCGGGGGATGGCTGATACGCGACGCGCGGGGCAGCCGGATGGTGTTGGCTGCCCCGCGCGTCCTGTGCGGCTCCCGAACCGGGTCCGGCCTGCTGGACGACGACTGCGCGTCGGATTGCGGTGTGTCAGTGCGCAGGCACGCGCGCCATGCCGCCGCGCTGCGGCTGCATGGGCACGCCACCGACCGGCCGCGCGCCGGCCGGAGCGCCGGTGGCGCCCTGGGCCGGGTTACGGCGCGGCTGTGCGCCCACCCCGTTCTGGACGTCCATCACGGCGTGCGCCACGAGACCGCCCATCGGGTCGTGTCTGATCAGGTCCCGGAGCCGGGAGCGCGACGAGCGCCCCTCGTTCCCGGGATAGAGGTGCTTGCCGAGTCCGACCGCATGGGCCAGCGCGGCGAGCGCCGCGGTCCGCGGGTCCGGCGGAACGCCGGTGCGGATCGCGCTGTCCAGCCGGGACCTGATCTCCCGGCTGATCGCCGTCTCCGTCGCCTGGTAGCGAGTCGTCGGCAGCACCCCGCACATCTGGCCCGCGACGGCATGCACCATGCCGCACCGCTCCAGATGCGAGAGATAGGTCTGGCGCAGCCCCAGCCGGGGCCCGCCGATCCAGTGGACCGCCCGAACCGGGCTGCCGCGTCTGCGCAGCAACTCCAGTGCGGAGTCCAGAGTCGGATCTCCGGTCGGCCGTGGCATCACCACGGCGATACGATCCCCGTCAGGGGCTATCCGTCCTGCCAGAGCCAGCTCTACTAGCTGTGCTCCGGCCAGGCCGAGGTCGAGCGACTGCGGCTGCGCTGTGGTACCCGTGGCCGGGTCCAGAGCGAGCAACAGAAGCTCCTCCGGAATTGTTCTGCGGCTCCTGCCCATCCATGCCTCCCCGCGTGGATGAATGACAGGGTGACCCCTCTCACAATGGTCTGTCGAGGGTGCCTGGGTGCTTTGTGCGGGAACCGTTATGTATGTCGTTCTCGTCTAGCACCCGGGCCGAGGTCCCAGAGCGGGACACTGATAGATGCTTCGGACAGTGCGGTTTACGGCGCATGAGACATGAAGGAGACACGGTGGCGGGCGAGTCCCCCGACAAATCGGATCAGCGGAAGTCGTCGGGGGAGACGACTCCTGGCGAACGTGACCCGAGGCTTTCGGTCTTCCGTGAATCGGCCGCGGCCGTGCCGGAGCGCAGAGACGGGGGCGAGGGGGCCGAGGGGGCGGAGTCCGGCTCGGGGGTGTCGACGAGGGTTGCGACCGCAAATCGGGACGAGGACTCCACGGCGGAGCCGGAGGACGGCCCGGCGGCTGCCGAGGACGCGGCGAGCGTGTCCCCGGAGCGCCCGAAGTCCGACAACCGGACGATGACCCTGAAGGGCGCCGGGTCGCCTTCGTGGGCGAGGCCCGAGCCGGAGAGTGCGGAGAAGGCCGAGGACGCCTCGGCCGACTCGCCGGCGCCTGACGGGAAGAAAGATGAGGAAGACGCCGGGAAGGCGCCCGAAGCGGGTGCCCAGGAGCCGGAGAAGCCGCGCGCCGCGAAGGACTCCGAGGAGCCGAAGGAGCCCAAGGAGTCCCCGGAGTCGAAGGACGCCGACGACGCCGACGACGCCGAGGCGTCGGAGAAGGCGTCGGTGAAGTCGTCCAAGAGCGACGGCGGCGACGACCGGCCCGCGCCTGCTTCCGAGCCCAAGTCCGGGTCCGAGCCCAAGTCCGGGTCCAAGCCCGAGTCGGGGTCCAAGCCTGAGCCGGCAGCCGAGTCCAAGACCGGATCCGAGCCCGAGTCCAGGACCGGGTCCAAGTCCGAGCCGGAGTCCGGGTCCAAGCCCGGGCCGAAGTCCGAGCCGGAGGCCGAGTCCAAGCCCGGATCCGACCCCGACCCCGACCCCAAGTCCGACCCCGAGTCCGGCCCCGAGTCCGGCCCCAAGTCCGGCCCCAAGTCCGGCTCCAAGTCCAAGTCCGGGCCGGTCGACCAGGCCACCGCTGTCTTCAAGACCCTTCCCAAGCCCACCACCGACCAGCCCACCACCGCGCTGAAGCTGCCCAAGTCGGCCGACGTGGCCGAGGCCCCGGCGGAGCGGACGAGTACGTTCGTGCCCCTGCGCCGCGACGACCGTCCGGCCCCGGCGGCGCCCCCGGCGGCGTCCAAGGCCCAGCCCCAGCCCCAGGCTCAGGCACCGGCGCCCGCGCCCGCGCCGTCCGGGATCCCGGAGGCCGAGCGGACCCGGCAGCAGCCGTTGCCGCCGATGCCCCCGCTCGACCTGCTCGCCGAGCTGACCAACAAGCCGGCCCCGCCGGAGACCCCGGTCCGCACGATGGTCCGCCGGGTCAAGATCTGGACGCCGCTGGTGCTGCTCGCGGTGGTCGTCTTCGCCATCGTCCAGGCGGTACGGCCGCTACCCGCCCCGGAGTTGATGCTCAGCGCGGACTCCGAGTACTCCTTCGACGGCGACAAGCCCACGCTGCCGTGGCCCGACCACGGGCAGGGCGCCATGTCGGTGGCGGGGCTCGGGGAGGTGGACTCCTTCGGCGAGCAGAAGCCGGTCCCGATCGCCTCCGTGACCAAGTCGATGACGGCGTACATCATCATGCGGGACCATCCCATGAAGGTGGGTCAGGACGGTGCGATGATCCCGGTCGACGCCCTGGCGGAGAAGGAGGGCGGCTACGACGAGTCCGGCAACGAGTCGACGCTGAACACGATCAAGGAGGGCGACAAGCTCTCCCAGAAGGACGCCCTCAGCGCGCTCATGATCCCCTCGGCGAACAACGTGGCCCGGCTGCTCGCGCGCTGGGACGCCGGATCGCAGGACGCGTTCGTCAAGAAGATGAACGAGGCCGCCGCGGACCTCGGGATGAAGGACACGAAGTACACGGACCCGTCGGGTCTGGACGCCACGACCGTCTCCACCGCGTCCGACCAGGTCAAGCTGGGGCTGGAACTGGTGAAGATGCAGGCGCTGATGGTGATCACCCAGCTGCCGCAGTGGACCGACCCGTCCGGCAAGACATGGCCCAACTGGAACACCCTGGTGCCCTACAACGGCGCCATCGGGATAAAGACCGGTACCACCACCAAGGCCGGCGGCAACCTGCTCTTCGCCGCGACCAAGGACGTCGACGGAACGAAGAAGCAGTACGTCGTGGGCGCCATCCTCGGCCAGCGGGGCCCCTCGATCATCGACGCGGTCAACGCGGCGAGCAAGAAGGTGCTGATCGACACCCGTGAGCTGCTGGTGTCGCAGACGGTGGTGAAGAAGGGCCAGACGGTCGGTTACGTCGACGACGGACTCGGTGGCCAGACCCCCGTCGTCGCCACCAAGGACCTGACGGCGGCCGGCTGGCCGAGCCTGAAGATCTCCCTCGGGGTGACGGACGGCGGCAAGGCGGTCCCGCAGACGGCGACGGCCGGCACGGTGGTCGGTCAGCTGACCGTCGGTTCCGGACCTGGCCAGGTGACCGCACCGGTCGCGCTCCAGGAGGACCTGGTCGAGCCCGGCTTCGGCGCGAAGCTGACCCGCGTCGGCTGACCGGTCGCCGGAAGCGGTGTGACGGCCGGTGGCCCCGGAGTGTTCGTGCTCCGGGGCCACCGCCCGTAGGGCCGCACGTGACGGCTTCGGAGCACGCGCCTGCCGTACGCGCCAGCCATACGTGCTAGCGTCGCGAAACGGACATCTGTTGGGCACCGCCCCGTCATCTGCCCGGCCGGCCGCTCGGTCGGCCGCCCGGGCAACTGAGCGACACGGGTTCGGCGTCCTGGAAGATGCGGGCGTCCTGCAAGGATGCCGGGGTCGGCACACCGGGCCACGGGCCACGAACTACGCGTGACGAATGACGGGTTACGGAGAAGAGCTTCGGGCGGCCGCGGGACCGCAGGACCGCGTGACCGCGCTACGGAGCGACGGTGGGACGGGAAGACGTGGAGAGCCGCAGTGACGACCGCTGAGCCGACGCGCGCCGAAAGCGGCGCCGCCCCCGGTGCGCCCGCCGCCGAGGCGCGAATAGATCTGCCCGCGGACCGATCCGCGGACCGATCCGCGGAACCGACCGAAGGACCGACCGAGGGACCGGCCCCGAAGCCGCTCACGGACGCGTCCGCGCGCCCCGAGGAGCCCGGGGCCCCCGGCGGAGGCGGGCGGTTCCCAGGGGTCCGGGAGCGGGTGCGGCGGCATCCCGTCCTCTTCGCCACCCTCGTCGCCGCGGCCGTTCACGTCCTCTGGTTCTTCTTCTTCGCGAACAGCGGCGGCGACATCGCCGCCCAGGACGCCTGGGCCGAGTTCGTGGGCCGCCACCCCGACTCCGCGTACAACCTCGCCTGGTACGGCGGGATGCACCCCGTCTCGTACAGCGTCGTCTCGCCGTACCTGATGTCGGTCCTCGGGGTCCGCTCGACCATGATGGTCGCCGGGACGGTCTCCGCCGCCCTGACCGCGCTGATCCTCGTCCGCGTCCCGGCCGTCCGTAACCCCGTCGCGTGCGCGCTCGCCGGGGTGTTCGCGTTCCTCTGCAACGCGCTCTCCGGGCGCGTCACCTTCGGCCTCGGCGTGATGTTCGCGCTCGGCGCCGTCGCCGCCGTGTTCTGCTGGCCCCACCGCTGGCGCCGCAAGCGCTGGCTCAAGGGCGTGGCCGCCGCGCCGCTCGCCGCGCTCGCCACCGCCGCCAGTCCGGTCGCCGGGCTGTTCCTCGGTGTCGTGGCCGCCGCGCTCTTCCTCAACAAGCGCCGCCCCGGGGCCTACGCGCTCGGCCTCGCCCCGGCCGCGGTCGTGGCGCTCTCGGCCTGGCTGTTCCCGTTCTCCGGCACGCAGCCGATGTCGGTCGGCACGGCCTCGCTGCCGTTCCTCTTCTCCGTCCTCACCTTCGTCCTCGTCCCCCGGGAGTGGCGTACGGTCCGGGTCGCCACGGCCGTCTACGGCTCCGGGGTGCTGCTCACGTACGTGATCGACTCGCAGATCGGCTCCAACGTCTCCCGGTTCGCGATGATCGTCGGCGGGGTGGTGCTGCTCGCCGCCCTGCCGTACACCGCGCCGCGCACCCGCCGCTGGTACGCCCTGGTCGTCGCCTTCGCCGGGCTGAACTTCTGGATCGGCTTCAAGGGCGTCGACGACATCGTCCGGACGGCCCCCACCGCCTCCTGGGCCCGCGAGCTGGCGCCGCTGGTCAACCAGTTGCAGCGCAGGGGCGCCGACAAGGGCCGCGTCGAGGTCGTGCCCGCCAGCAGCCACCGCGAGTCCTCCGCGCTCACCCCGTACGTCAACCTCGCCCGGGGCTGGAACCGGCAGGCCGACATGGAGCGCAACCCGCTCTTCTACGACGACACCCTGACCGAGACGACGTACCGCGACTGGCTGGACCGCTGGGCCGTGCACTACGTGGTGCTGCCCGAGGGCCGGTTCGACGACGGCGCCGCCGTGGAGGCCGAGCTGGTCCAGGGCGGCCTGCCCTACCTGGAGCGCCTGTGGGGCGACGCCAACTGGACGCTCTACGTCGTCCAGGACCCGACGGCGCTCGCCGACCCGCCCTCGATCGTCGAGCGGGCGGGCGCGGAAGAGGTGACGATCCAGGTGAAGTCCGCCGGGCGGGTGCTCATCCGGATCCCGTACTCGCCGTGGCTCGCGCTGGTCGACGAGAACGGCAAGCGGGTGCTGCCGCCGCAGGAGACGGCCGCGTCCAAGGCGGCCGGGGAGGCGGACGGGAACAGCCCGAAGACCTTCACCAACCCCAACGGCTGCCTGCTGAAGGCCGAGCCGACCGCGCAGGGCGACGAATGGACGGAACTCCTCGCCCCCCGGGCCGGGGTCTACCGCCTGGCCGCGCCGTACCAACTGCCGCGCGGGACGGGCTGCCCGGAGGAGCTGCGCTGAGCCGGATGCTCGCCGGCCCCGGCCGCCCTGCGCTGGTTTTTCTGCGGAATGACACGGTCCGCCGCAACGCACTCATCGAGGCCCTCGCCCATGGCACCCCGTACGAGGAGACCCACGGTGCCCTGCGCTACCGCTGGAACGGCGTGGACTGCACGGCTGCGCAGCGAACGGACCACGGTGACGAACCGCGTTCCGCGTGTGCCCTCTACGTCCTCAACGCCCACGTCGCCATCGGCGGGCTGCAGGAGTCGTGTGTCCCGGGGACCAGACACGGGCTGATGAGGGTGGCGCGCACGGTGGTCAACCGCTGGCCACCAGGGCCCGTCCGTCGGGGATCCGTATGACGAGCGCCTTCGGATGCCGGGTGGTCTCGGTGACTTCGAAGGGCCGGGAAACGGCGATGCCTCGTGCGTTCCACCTGATTCGTTGACGTCACCGCGACCGTCGGCGCCCCGAACCTGGTGACCGGGAAAACGAGCCCTGGGTCCGGCTATAACGAGCCCTGGGTCCGGCTATGTCGTGCGGGGTGAACGCCATACCCGCGAAAGCGTCGTTCGTCTCGGCGATCTTCCTACAGGTGCGGCGGAACATCCCCCCCCCCGGCGGTCGTGACCGACGGCAGAGGCTGATTGTCGGGCGGGTGGACCAGGCGCTGTTCGGTCAGGAACGTCATACTCGCCGGGTCTGGCTCCGGATCAGTCGCCGACGCGGCGGCGATCCCTTCACCAGGTGCTCGGGGTGCAGAGGTCGGCGCAGCAGCAGACCTCTGCCGTAGATCATTTCAAGTCTTCGTGGATCACAGGCCCGAGAGGGTCGCTGTAAATGCGTGAAGAAGGAGACAAAAATTCACACTCCCGTCGCATTTTGCTCAGCAAAGGGGCGAATCCTCGACTCCATTTTTCCGCAAGCAAATGCCCAAGCCTCGCAGAGGGGGGCAAATGGGATGATGGTTAGCGAGATCTGGAGGGGCGCTTTTTCAGTCATCCCATCGAAATGATGTTGCTTGATCGAACATGGGCGGGTTCTTATCTAGGCGGAGTCAGTTGATCACGTTCGGTTGCCGCAGGGGGGTGCCGGGCTTGGCTCCAGGGAAGCCCAGCGAGGGCTTTTCAGGGAGGGGATTACACGCATGCGTACTCTTACGAAGGCTGCCTGCACCGTGGCCGGGATCGCTGCGCTCTGCGGCAGCGCCCCGGCGTTCGCCCTGACGGCGAGCACCGACGGGTCGAAGGCCTACACCTCAAATTCCAACCTGACCGCGAACGTCGAGGACACCAAGGCGGACAGCCGTTCTGCGAAGGGGGAGTACTACCGCAAGGCCGAGCCGGGCGTGACCAAGAACCTCTGGAACAAGAGCGGCTCGGGCACCACCGTCAGTTCCACGGGCAGCACCGTCGTCTACCAGATCCGTGCATGCCGACAGGAGCAGGCCGCTCCCGACACCTGCTCGAAGTGGGTGGCCTGACGTCTGACCACGGACATCAAGTCCCTGTGACGACTGATTGACGTGTGAGGCCGGCCCCGAGGGGCCGGCCTCACACTTACTCCGACCTACTTGCCGTTGAGAGGCCTGCTGTGACCGTTCCGCCGCCGACCCCGCCTGTTCCAACATCTGTCTCACCTTCCGAGAGCGCAGTGGCGGTCGATTCGCTCAACTATGCCTTGCCGGACCGTGCTCTTCTGGACGACGTCACTCTGCACGTCTCCTACGGTGAGTCGGTCGCGGTGACAGGCGCCAGCGGCAGTGGGAAGAGCACGCTGCTGATGTGCCTGCTGGGACTGACCAAACCACACACGGGGACGGTCCGGATTGCGGGCCGCGACATCGTGCCGATGCGTGGCCGTGCCTTGGCACAGCACCGTCGCGCGAACGTGGGGATGGTCTTTCAGTTCGGCGAGTTGCTGGCTGAACTGACGCCTTTGGAAAACGTGGCCTTGGCCGGCCTGCTGGCTGGGCTGCCACATCGGGAAGCCTACGAGCGGGCCAGGCGTCTGCTGCAGGAACTGGGTGTTCCGGCGGACGGGTCCCCGACGGCCCACCTGTCGGGCGGTGAGCGTCAACGCACGGCGGTGGCGCGCGCACTGGTCAACGAGCCCGCCCTCCTGCTGGCGGACGAGCCGACCGGGGCGCTGGACTCTGTAAATCGGGAGACGGTTGCTGACCTGCTGTTCTCATTGCCCGAGCGTCGGCGGTGCGCTCTGCTGGTCGTCACGCACGATGCGTCTGTGGCCGCTCGTGCGGACCGCACACTCCTGCTGGAGGCCGGGCGGCTGCAGAATCCGGTGAGTGCCTCGTGAAAGAGCGTTCCCTGACCCGGCAGTTGGTGACGGTCGGCTGGCATGCGGGACGGTCGGTCCGTGGCGGCGGGCTCCGATTCGTCGCACTCGTCTGTGGCGCCGCCACTCTCACGCTGGCTGTGACGGCGCTGATTCTCTCCGCAGCCGCATACGACGGTCGTGAGCAGCGCAGTGCGGCACGCAATCCCGTTGTCCATGACAGCAACCCTTCACAGCCGGCCGTCGTGCTCTGGCAACCCTCTTTCGACGAAATCGGTCAGGAGCAGTACTCCGTCGTCTACATGGCACCGCTGGCAGAAGGCGCGCCCCTGCCACCAGGGCTGCGCACGTGGCCGCGCCCGGGACAGTCGGTGCTTTCCCCTGCCCTTGCCGAGCGGGGTGCCGCCCACGGAATCCTGACGCGTTACGGTCAGGCCTCGGGCCGGATCGCTCAGAATGGACTGGCCGATCCCGACGAGCTCCTCGCCTACGTTCGTCCGGCCGACGACCGATTTATCGATCGGGAGAAAGCCTTCACCGTCAACGGTTACGGTGCACCGGGCACAATGTTCGGCAACAGCCTGAACGTCGAATCGCTGAGGGTTCTGGCAACGACGGTGCTGGGCCTCCTGGTTCTGCCCGCCCTCGGTCTGACGGTGGTCGCCGTCCGTATGGGTGCAGAGGCCCGTCGGCGTCGGACCGTTCTCCTTGATGCGCTTGGTGCCTCGTGGAGCGCACGGACCCTGGTCAACGCCGGTGAGACGCTGCTGCCCGCTTTCGTCGGAACGGTGCTGGGAATTGTTCCGGCTTTTTGGGCCGCGCACATCGAAGTGACTCTGCCGCTGACCGACTACACCATGTCGCGCGCAGACGTGGCCCAATATACCGCTGCCTGGCTGGTCGCGGCGCTGGCCTCGTTCGTCGTGGTGGTCCTGGCGGCTTCGGTTCTCCACCGCGTCCAGCGGGACAGCGGGACACGCCTACGGGCCGCTGGCGGCCGGTTGCCCCGGTGGTGGCCGACGGTCTTCCCTTTTGCGGTTTTCTTCACCGTCCAGGGACCCGAGCCGCTGTCCAACGGCAACACGTATCTGTTCCTGCTGATCTACAGCGCCGGCGTCGCTCTGACAATGGCCACGCTGCCGTCCGTGATCGGCTTGCTCATCGCCCTGATCGGCCGGGCTCTCGGCCGGCTCGGTCGCCGGACCGGGATGTCCGGCACGCTCGTAGCCGGACGATGGATGGCCGGAAACCCCAGTATCACCGTGCGGCTGGTGGCGGGCCTGGTCATCGCGATCGGCCTGGTCGGTCAGGTGCAGCTCCACAGCAGCCGCCTGAGTTCCGAGTACGCGGCAGCCCGCGCCTCGGCCGATCGGCTCAACGACACCGTCTACACGCTGAGTCAGCCGAACCTCAGCGAGCGAACCCGCGCATTTCTTGCCGAGCTCCCGTCAAGTGTGCAGGCCTACTCGATGACAGGCGACACCGACGACCAAAACCGCACCACGGTTTCCATTCAGGCTTCCTGCGCGGCACTCAAGGCCATCAAGCGTTCATGCGGCAACCCAGAACCGTTCGGCGTGACGGACCCCGATGCGCGATTGAGTGAACTCGCCAACTGGTTCTCCGGCGGAACTGACATCTCCCTGCGAGTGGGGCCCGTCGCCGCCCCGTCGGCAACCAGTGGCGGCCGGTACCTCGTCCTGTTGGATACTCACGGAAAACAGCTGCCCGTCGACCGGATCCGTCAGGCAGCTTTCACGCGTCTCTCACCGACCCCGAACGCTGAAACCCCGGGAGGGGGCTGGCTGAGCGGAGTCGTGACCAGGGCCAGCCGCGGCGCCTGGGTCGCCCTTTTCGGCGTGGCCGGCATCACGGCAACGGCCCTTGCCCTGAGCCTCAACAGCCTTGCCGAATTCCAGCGCTTCAGCCGATCCATTGCACCTCTCGGGGTACTCACGGGCCGACGCCGTATCTTCCTGGCGACCGCAGCCTGGACCCTGCTGCTACCACTCCTCCTCGCGGCCGGTCTCGGTCTGCTGGCCAACGAGTGGCTCGCCACCCCACTCACCAACCCCGTCGTCGGGGCGTCCCTGTCCACCTTCGTTCTGGTCTCCCTGACCATCACTCTTGTCGTAGTCGCCTTCGCGGTCTGGCTCGTTGGATCCGTTTCGGCCATTCGCACCACAGACCGTTGGAAGCCCGAGACGGACTGAGCATCGTCACCGGTCACGCACGGGACAATACGGCAGCACGCGGAAACCCCGGCGTTGGCGTCAGTACGCCAATCCGGCCCGGCCGAACGGCGGTTCACCAGTCCGGCGACTCGTACGCTGAGTCAGCGTACGGGTACACACAGTGGACGGGTGTGATGACTCCACGTCACCATGTCCGGGTTCAGAGTGTGCGTCGAGGCGGGTGTGCGGGAGGTGTCCTGGCATGGCGGACGAGACCGGCAGTACGGACGGGACCGGGGGGATCGATGGACCCGGTGGGGCGGGACCCTGCCCCACCGGGGTGGAACCGGAAAGGTCGGACAGCCTCAAGGCGTTCGGCGAGGTCGTCAAGGCCTTCCGGAAGAGGGCGGGCCTGACCCAGGAGGAGTTCGCCCCGAGGGTGCAGTACTCGGTGCAGACGGTCGCCTCGATCGAGCAGGGCAGGCGGTTCCCGCAGCGGGCCTTCGTGGAGCGGTCGGAGGAGGTCCTGGACGGATTCGGGGCGATCAGGGGCGCGGCACGGCATCTGTCGCGGAAACCGGGGCTGGCGAGCTGGTTCAGGCAGTGGGCGCTGCTGGAGGCGGAGGCGCTGAATCTGTACACGTACGAATGCCGCCTGATTCCGGGCCTCTTGCAGACGGAGGCGTACGCGCGCACGCTGTTCGTGGAGCAGTTGCCACTCTTTGATGACGATCAGATCGAGGCGCAGTGGGCGGCGCGGGCGGAACGGCAGCGGCTGCTGCGGGAGCGGCCGAACACGACGTACAGCTTCATCCTGGAGGAGCACCTGTTCCTGCGGCGGACGGGCGGGGCGGAGGTGACGCGGGGGCTCGTCGAACATGTGCTGGAGATCGCGGAGTTGCGGAATGTGGAGATCCAGTTGATGCCACAGGTGCGGGAGTCTCATGCGGGGCTCGACGGCCCCATGCAGTTGCTGGAGAGCCCGGATAACCGGTGGTTCGCGTACTGCGAGGGCCAGGAGAGCGGACAGTTCATCTCCGACCCCAAGGTGGTCAGCAAGCTCCAGATGCGGTATGCCAGGATGCGGTCGCAGGCTCTCTCCCTCGAAGACTCCCTGAGCCTGTTGCGGCGGATGCGAGGAGCATGATGAGCACCATGGAACTGGTCTGGTTCAAGAGCACCTACAGCGGTGGTTCCGGCGACGACTGCGTCGAGGTCGCCCTCTCCTGGCACAAGTCCAGCTACAGCGGCGGCTCCGGCGACAGTTGCGTGGAGGTGGCCACCTGCCTCGACACCGTTCACGTCCGGGATTCCAAGGTGCGGCAAGGGCCGCAGCTCGCCCTTGCGCCGGGGGCTTGGAGCAGCTTCCTCTCGTACGCGACCCGGGCCTGAGCTTCGGCGGATACGTACGAGCGCCCCGCCCCGGAGCCGACTGGTCCAGGCGCGGGGCGCTCGCGGTGGTGTGGTGTGCTGTGCGTCAGAGGCGCTTGGCCGCTCGCAGCAGTGCCGCGTAGAAGCCGTTGCCGTCCAGGCGCGAGGTGCCGCCCTGGTCGCCGATGGTCGGGCCGTTGACCTCTTTGCGGCTGGAGACGAAGATCTGGTGGCCGTCGGTGTCGTTGCCGACGTACAGGCCTACGTGGTCCATCCGGTTCGCGGTGCGCTTGTCCATCTTGAAGAACACCAGGTCGCCCGGCTGGAGCTTGCTGGTGGAGTCCGGCCGCTTGTACCAGGGGGCGGGGCCGCCCAGCTTGTAGATGTCGACGCCGACGTCCGAGCGCGTCATACCGTTGGCGGTGCGCGGCAGACCGTCGCCGGCCTTGTCGCTGGACATCAGCGGGTAGCGGGCGCGGTAGCCGAAGACCGTCCTGATGAAGCCCGAGCAGTCCATCGCGCGGTAGCGGGCCTGCTGCGGCTGCTTGGTGGTGCCGTCGCGGAAGGTGTACGGGATGCCGAGGTAGTCGTAGAAGTCGGACTGCTCCAGGCGGTTGCCGGGGGTGCTCTCGTCGATCGGCCCGAAGTTGGCGTCGCCCGCGTACGGGACGCCCTCGTCGTCCTTCTTGAGCGGCGCGCCCTCCAGGTACTGGAAGGCGAACGCGAAGATGTCGTCCTCCTCGCTGCCGTAGAACTCCTTGAACCAGTCCTTGAACCACTTCTCCTTCTCGGCGCCCTCCGTCCACACCTCCGGCATCAGCCGCACCCAGTTCTCCGTGACCACACGGGACTTGGTGTTGGTCGGCTCGTCGAAGGTACGGCTGGGGCCGGTGAGGGTGGCGGTGCGCGCGCCGTCGGTGAAGGTGGCGAGGATGTCGCCGTCCCCGCCGCGCAGCACCGAGCGCTCCGGGCTCTTCAGCCGCTCCCAGGTCTGCTCACCGGTCGCCTTGGACCCGTTGGCCAGCTTGCCGGGGGTGTCGGTGATCGCCTGGACGGCGGGCGCCTTGGCCTGCTCGTCCTTGCGGAGTTCTACAGTGAGATAGGCGCTGCCGGCCAGCAGCGCGAGGACCGTCGTGGCATGCAGGACCGGGCGGCCCCGCTTCTTGGACTTGGCACTCATGACGAATCGGCTCCCGTGGGTGGGCTGGTCAGGCTGACGGCAGTGCGCCGAGCAGGATGCCGGCGGTGAGGACGACGTAGGCCGTGAGCGTGACCGTGCCGGTGGCGAGGATGGTCGCGCCCTTGGGCTGGCGTACGAGCTGGTACGCGATCAGGCCCGGGACGATGAAGCCGAGCGTCTGGTTGGCGTACATGAGAGGGAACTCCAGCGACAGCACGATCATCACGGTCCCCTGGAGGAGCACGCCGATCATGACGACCGCGGAGAACAGGCGCTTCCCGTAGAGGATCACGAAGCGCTGGACGAGCAGCGTGCTGACGTACGTCAGTACGGTCACGCCGACGACCATGGCGGCGCGCTGGAGGTCCTCGACGAGGGTCAGCGCGAGCCAGCCCGGGGTGATCATGCCCCCGGGGGAGAGGTTGGTGGTGAGGTAGCAGATCAGGGAGAACATCAGGCCCAGGCCGATGCCGATCGCGGCGATCTCGGGGGTGAGGACTGCGGGGATCAACGGAGCTCTCCTGGGTTCTGCCGCGGGGTCTGGTGGGACGAGGGGTGCTCCGGGTGCTCCGGGTACTCGCCGTCGGGGAAGTGGTGCTGCGCCTGCTGCTGTCGGCCGTGCGGATCCTGGTGGCCCTGGCCCTGGCCTTCGTTCTGGCCCTGGTCCGGCATCTGGACCGGTTCGAACGCGCCGCGCGGGCGCGGCACTTCGGTGGCGGGGCGCTGCTGGTAGCGCTGCTCGTACGCCTCGGAATAGGGGCGGTACGGGTCGAGGCGCGGGGCGTAGCGGGGCAGCGCCAGGGTCTCGTCGTGGCGGGGGTGCGCGGTGGGCTGTTCGCTCTGCCGATCGTCGGCGGGCGCGGGCGGGAGGGCGCGGAGCGCCGGGGCGGCGGGCGCGGAAGCGGACACCACCGGGATGGCGACCGTACCGGCTGCGTCGGGCGTGGCGGCGGGAGGCGTCCGTACCGTACCGGTGCCGCTCGTGCCGCCGGACGACCCGCCGGGGGCTCCGTCCTCATCCTCCGGGTCCGGCGTCTCGTCCGCGGGCAGTTCCGCGAGGTGCTCCAGCAGCAGTTCGCCCTGGCCGTGGATGTTGCCGATCGCGACCAGCGAGGACTCCTGCCCCAGCATCCCCAGCAGTTCGCGCATGAACTCCTCGGGATCGCGCTTGTCGCCGCCCAGGTCGACGGCGTGCGAGCGCCACTCGGCCGGGATCGCGTCGATGGCGCTCTTCGCCGGGTGGCCGATGACGAAGACCTTCTCCGGCTGGAGCTCGGGGATGATCTCGCCCATCTGGCCGTTGCGCTCGACGCGGTCGGGGCGGCAGTTGATGACCACGTTGAGCGGGCGGGAGATCGCGCCCAGGTCGAGGAGCTGGTTGATGTTCATCAGCGTCGACTCGGGGTCGTTCGCCGCGAAGACGTTGGCGAACCGCAGCTTCTTGCCGTCCGGCGTGAGGTAGCGCTCGACGGAGAGGACACCCGGGTCCGGCGGCGCGTCGTACATGCCCTGGAGCGCGGTCTCGCGCTCGACGCCCATCAGCTCGGCGACCTTCAGCGCGATGGCCACGTTCTCCTTGAACGTGAACCAGCTGAAGCCGCGCAGCTCCTCGTCGGAGACGGTCTCGGGGTCCGCGTAGATGAGCTGGCAGTTCCGGGCGTCCGCCTCCTCCTGGAGGATGTCGAAACGATCCTTCTCCGCCGTGACGCAGATGCCGTCCTCCGGCATGGAGCGCGACAGCGAGCGGGCCACGTCGTCCAGGGTGGGGCCCATCTCGGCGAGGTGGTCCTCACGGACGTTGCACAGTACGCCGATCGTGGAGCGGATCAGCTTGGACTGGTTGATCTCCTGGAGCGCGGGCATCACGGCCATGCACTCGATCACCAGCGCGTCGGGGTTGTACGCGGCGGCCCGCCGCACGATCCCGATCTGCTCCACGACATTGGCGATGCCGAACTTGCGGTAGACGGGCTCCTCGGTGGCGTCCGGGTGGATGAAGCGCGCCGCGGTGCCGGTGGTCTTGGCGACGGTGACGAGGTCGCCGCCGCGCAGCGCGCCCGCGCAGAGCCGGGTGATGGAGGACTTGCCGCGGATGCCGTTGACGAGCACCCGGGTGGGGATCCGGTTCAGGTTGGTGAAGTGCCTGCGCTGTTCGACGAGTCCCGCGACCAGCAGGATCGTGCTGCAGATGAGCAGCACGAAGTAGAGGAAGAGCACGGTCGGTCAGTTCCTTCCGGCGAGGGCGGACGGCGCGCCATCGCGCTTGCGTTGCTCCTGGAGCTGCTGGCGCAGCAGTTCCAGGGAGCGGGCGATGGCGCCGACCTCGTCGTGGTGGCGCGGGTAGAGGACGGTACGGCGGTCGCCGTCGGCCAGCGTCTCGGCCTGCTTGGCCAGGTCGCGCAGCGGACGTACGACGATGATGTGCAGCCAGCCCAGGCAGCCGGCGGCGGCCGTGACACCGAGCAGCCCGGCGAGGACCGTACGGTTCTGCGCGCTGTACTCGGGGATGGCGAGTCCCGAGGCGGGCTGCCAGCTCACGACGGACCAGCGCAGTTCCTTCGCCACACCGCCGCCCGCGAAGGGCGCGGCGGCGGCGATCTGGATGCCGTCGCCGCTGCGGTAGAGGACGCTGCTGGGCTTGGCGCTCAGGCCGACCTGCTGGTTGGTGCCGGCGACGAAGGAGTCGAGCCGCTTGGACGGCAGCTTCTCGAAGGCGAGGTAGCCGGTGTTCGAGCCGAGGACGCGCCGCTCGGCGTCGACGATCCGCACCTGGCCGAGGCCGGGCCGCTTCAGGAGCGAGTTGAGGAAGTCGACGCGGAATTCGCCGACGACGACGGCGCCGTCGCGTCCCGGCAGCTCGGCGTAGCCGGCGATGCGAGGTTCCTTGCTGTCGGTGTCGAGGACGGTGAGGGGGTCCGCGCCGGGCTTCTGCCCCTCGGCGTGCTTCGGTGCGTCGCCGGCCTTGGCGATGACCTCGCCGTCACCGGAGAGGACGTACATCGACTGGTAGCGCGCGTGCTCCTCCATGGTCCGCTCCAGGACGGCGGACATGGCGTCGGGCTCCGTCTTGTCGCCGATGAGGGTGGCGACGGAGACGATGTCGGCGTGGCCCTCGTTGAGGGCGCGGCGCACCCGGTCGGCGAGGGTGTCGGTGCGCTCGCGCTGATCGCTGACGATCTGCTGCGGTACGACGACGGAGTCCCCGGCGCGGTTGAGCAGCAGCATCATCGGGGCGGACCAGACGAGCAGCAGGATGCCGCCGGTGGCGAGCAGCGCCCGGGTGCCGACGCGGCGTCCGCGGCGGCGGCGCGGCGCCTTGCCGCCGGGGCCGTCGCCGTTCGGTGCCGTGGTGGGCGCGCCGTCCGCGGTGGCCTCCGGCGTCTCGCCGAGGAGCTGGCGGCGCAGCCGGTCCAGGGCGTGGCCGATCCGCCGTGTCTCGCCGAAGCGGGGCACGGTGACGGGCCGGGTGAGGTCGCCGCGGGTGAGGCGGCGGCTCTCCAGGAAGAGCCGGATCAGGGGGCGCTGGACCGTACCGAGCAGCAGGGTCACGGCGAGCGCGCCGATGAGGAGCAGCGCGGCGGCCGAGAGCAGGCCGAACAGCGGGCTGTTCACGCGGCTGGTGTTCTCGGGGACGGTGACGAGGGAGACGACGGAGAGGCCGAGGCCGGTGGCGTCGGTGGACTCGCCCGCCTCGGGCGCGGCCAGCGAGGCGTATCCGGCGATCGGGCGCTCACCACTGATGCGCTTCCCGGTCATCGTCCCGCTGACGCCGAGGAAGCCGCCGGAGCCGGGCTCCTTGGCCTTGAGGGGGTTCTCGGCGGACTTCTCGGCGCTGCGCTTCGCGAAGGAGGCGAGCTGCTTCTTCGTCTGCTTGACCTCCTCCTCGACGGTGTCGGAGGGGATCTTCTCGGGGACCGGGATGCCGTCGCTGCTGAGGATCTGGCCGCCCGAGTCGACGACGGCGATCACCCGGAACTTGCCGAGGCTGACGCCGGGGAACTTCAGGCTGTTCGAGGTGACCAGGAGCTGCTGCGGCTGTCCTTCCCAGGAGAGCAGGGCGAAGGTGAGCAGCCGGGTCTCGCCGTTCTTGAGCCGGACCATGCGGGGCGCGAGGCCGCCGGGGTCGGCGAGCTTGTCCCGGTCGACCGCGAGCAGCGGTACGTTCTCGCCGCGCGCGGCGAGCAGCTTGCCGGACTTGATCTCGACGACGGCCGAGCCGCGCCACTTCTGGTAGACGCTGCCGAGCTTGTCGAGGACGGTGTCGGCGGAGACCGGGTCGCCCGCGTTGAAGAGGGCGGCCGTCCGGTTGAGGTCGGTGATCGACTCGTCCAGCGAGGCGCGCAGCGCGATGGCGCCGTCCTCGGCGAAGTGCTGCTGAGAGGTGAGCACGGCCTCGGGCAGCGGGTCCTTGATCGGGTTGCCGAGACCGAAGGCGGTGAGGGCGGCCAGCGCGAGCAGCAGGGCCGAGAGGGCCGCGATCGGTGGACGAATGCCGCCCAGTAGCGACATATCGGCCCGTTTGCGGACCTTGTGCCGCCGCTTCGCAGACGACGCGGCCATGCGGGTACCTCTCTCAGGACAGTGTGTGCGGGCACAGCTGGTGGCGGCCACGCGGCGGGCGCGGGGCCGGTTCAGGCAGGGCGAGGGGGGACGGACGGAGGCGTGAGAACACTGCCTCTGTCGCGATACGAGCCCCCGTCGCGATATGAGGACCGGTCAGGCTCTCGAATGGTTGTCCCTGGTTCGAACTAATTCATGTGTGATCTGTGTTACAGGTGGTGTGCGAGTGGGTAACGCGCCCGGCTCGGGGCATACGACGGGCGCGCGGACCCGTGGGCCCATGGGCGCACGGGCACCTGATCCGGACCGCACAGTTCACCCAGAGTTCGCCCGGGACGCTTGGTAACTCGGGGCGGGGACCGGTAACTCAGGGCAGCCCCGGGCCAAGGATCGGGCCCGGGGCGTGCGACGGCGTGGGCGGGCGGGACGCCTCAGGCGGCGCCCGGTCATTCGGGCAGGGCCTGGAGGGGCGTCAGTCCGTCCTTCTCCGCGCCACGGTTCAGCATCGTCCCTTGTGTACGGTCGAAGGCCAGCCGGTACCGGGCGAGCTGCTCCTGGGTGTACTTCTTCCCGTCGGCGCCCTTGCCGTCCTTGATCGCCTGCACCGGGTTGAGCAGCCGGAAGTCCGTGACCGCCCCCGGCGGCAGCGAGTCCGGGTCCTCGTGGTCCTCCGGGGCGGGCGGGGTGTCCACGTACGTCGGCAGGTACTGCGGCCGTACGTCCCACTCGCCGCCCCGCTGGGTGAAGGTGAACCAGCCGATGACGCCCTCCTCGGACACACCGCTGGGCACCTCGTGCCGGGCGACCTGATTGCCCAGACCGTAGGCGAACCAGGTGCCGCCGACCTTCTCCATCGGCTGCACCACATGGGCGTGGTGCCCGATCACCAGGTTGATGCCGGTCTTCTCGGCGATGCGCCGGGCGAGCTTCATCTGCGCGGTGCTGGGCTCCTGCTGGTACTCGCGTCCCCAGTGGATGCTCAGGATGACGACCTCCGCGCCCGCCTTGCGCGCCGCGCGCTCGGCGGCGGCGATCGCCTTGAAGGACGTCTTGTTGACCAGCCAGGGCTTGTCCGCGGGCACCTCGTGCTTGACGAAGCCGAAGGCGAAGGAGATCTGCGCGACCTTCACGCCCTTGACGTCCACGATCAGCGGCGTCTCGGCCTCTTCCTTCGTCCGGGCGGAGCCGGTGTGCTTCAGGCCGGCCGCGTCGAGCGTGTCGAGCGTGCGCTTCACGCCCTCGGGGCCGTGGTCGATCGAGTGGTTCGACGCCGTCGAGCAGGTGTCGTACCCGATGTCCTTGATCGCGGTGGTGATCTCCGGCGGGACCTGGAAGTTCGGGAAGCCCTCGTACGGGCCGCCCTTCTTGGCGATCACCGGCTCCATGTGACAGATCGCCAGATCCGCCTTGCTGATCACCGGCTGCACGCCCGCCATCAGCGGACCGAAGTCCAGCGCCTTGCCGTTCCCGCCCGGCGCCTTCGCGTCCTTGGCGGCCTGGTCGATCAGGGGCGGGTGGATCAGTACGTCACCGGCCGCGGCCACCGTGAACGACGGCCCTTCGGCCTTCGCCCCGTCGCTCCCGCCCGATCCGCCGTCGTCCCCCGCGCCGAGTGCGGAACACCCCGCGACGGCGGTGGCGAGGGCGAGGACCGCGGCGGCGCGGAGGGTGGTGCGCGCCGCCGTGCGCAGGGCCGTGCGGGGCACTGCGCGGGACAGGGGGAGGGATCTCTTCACACCGGTATTTTGACCCGCATATGACACGATCTCCGACCGTGAAGATAACAATCATGGCAAGCCTGCTGGCCGGAGCCTTGATCGCGGTGATTGTGGTGATCGTCACCCCGATCCTGGGCCGGTCCTCCGACGGGTCCGACCCGCCCCGCTCCGAGGCCGGCGACGACGGCCGGACCACCGAGGTCGACCTGGAGCGACGCATCGCCGACTTCACCACCGGGAAGGTCGTGGACGCCCGCTACCTGCCGCCGGACCGCGCCCAGCGCGACACCCTCGCCGAGGGGGTGGCGCTGTACGTGGACGGCAAGCACGAGGAGGCCGAACGCAGACTCGCGGAGGTCGACTTCGGCGTACGGATCCTGCGTGACATCGAGGCCCCGGGAGACCGGCCCGGCCGCCGGTACGCGGAGATCGCGGACCGGGCGTCCGAGAACATGCGCGGCTGGGGGCGGGTGTACGTGGCGCTCGACGACCCGGTCCGCTTCTCCGTACAGGTACCGCACCCCGTCGCGGACGCGTACAGCGACCGGCTCGGCGTCGGCATACTGCGCGGGGCGCCCGGCGGGGTGCTGGTGATCGCCGGGACGCACCGCAAGGCGGGGGAGGGCCGGGCCGCCGATGTGGCGCACCGCCGCGACACGGTCTTCCACGCCGTCTGCGCCGAGCTGGTCGCCCGTCGGATGCCCGGGATCCAGGTGCACGGATTCGCCGACAGCAGCGTCCCGGAGCACGACCTGGTCGTCTCCACGGGCGCGGGCGAGGCGGCCCGCCCGCAGGCCGTCACCCTGGCGCGCGCCCTGGTCGACGACGGCTTCCGGGTCTGCCGCGCCTGGTCGGAGAAATGCCCGCTCGCGGGCCGTACGAACAAGCAGGGCGTCCTCGCGGCCGAGGAGGGCGTACCGTTCCTCCACATCGAGGCCAGCCGCACGGTCCGCACGGACCCGGACCGCCTGCGCGGCGCGGTCGGCGCCATGGCGGCGGCGGTACAGGAGTGGCGGTAGGCGGTCCCGGTCCAGTACGCGGCCACCTGGAGCCCGCCGTGCGGGCCGGGCCGGGCACGCGTGCCTGACCTCGGGGCAAGGTCAACTCGGGGCGCGGGAGAATTGGCAGACCAATCGTGGTCTTCTGCTGCCGGAGTACGGTGCGATCCCCCATAGTGAGGCGACATGAGGTGTGAACGGTGCGGGAGTGGCCACGAAGTCTGGCTGCCGGGCATGCAATGCCCCGTATGCGGCGCGGGCACCGAGGAGATGCGGGGCGAGGAGGGCGGGCCGCGGGCGCCGGGTGCGCCCGAAGTGCCGGGCGGGCCGGGGGAGTTCCGTACGTACGGGACCCCCGTGGCGGACGAGGACCTCTGGGTTTCCAGAACGATGATGCCGGGGAGCTCCCCGGACGACGACAGACCGCTCCGCCCCTTCTCCGCGTCCGGTTCCGCCGATTCCCCCGGTTCCTCCGGCTCCTCTCGTTCCTCTCGTTCCTCCGCGTCCAACTCCAAGTCCAGGTCCAGGTCCGCCTCCGCCGACGGCGCCCCGGCCTCGCGTAAGCGCCTGCTGACCACCCTCGCAGTGGTGGCCCTCGGCTGCCTGGGTGTGACGGTCGCCGTGGTCGCGGGCACGGGCGGCGGTGACGGAGACGGCGCCACCGGCGCCGGACAGCCGTCGCGGGTCGGCTCCCCGGAACTGCCGGGGCTGGGCGGGGAGGTCACCCCGAGCACGATCCCCGGCAACGCCGGCGGAGGCGGCGGCAACGCGGGGGAGGGCGGCGCCGGTCAGGCGGGCGGTGTGGCCCCAGGCCCCGGAGCCTCCGCGACCACCGACCCGCCCGCCTCCTCCCCGCCCCCGGAGGACGGACCGGGCGCGGGGGAGTGGGCGGGCCCCGGCTGCACGACCGGCAAGTACCGCGAGCACGGCCGCTTCGAGAACGGCAAGGCCGCCTGGTACACCGTCCACTCCGGTGGCTACAAGGGCAGTTCGTGCGACGGGCGGTTCTCCGCCGTACCGATGTCGGGCAGCCCGAAGGTGGACGGGCGCTCCTCCGCCGTCTGGTCCTGGAAGCTCGACGCGTCGTACGAGAAGTGCGCCCTCGCCGTCTACGTACCGGACAGCGGGCGCGACGCCGACGCCGCGGGTGATCCCACCGTCTACCAGGTGCTCGCCGATCCGGCGGACAGCGCCTCCGGCTTCGCGACCTTCGGAGTACGCCAGGTCGCGCACCGCGGCAGCCTGGTCCAGGTGGGCAGCTACCCGGTCAAGGGCAAGACGTTCGCCGTACGGCTGGTCGACCGGGGCCAGGACTGGGGCAGCGAGGAGCGGGTCGGAGCGCACCATGCGGCGGCGCAGATGCGGGTCAAGTGCGCGTAGGTCGCGCGTAGGCGCGGGGCCGGGCCCGACGGCGGCCGCCCCGCCGTCGGCCCGCCGAGCGTCGGCCGGCGAGTAACACCCGTGCACACATTGCTAATTGACTTTATGTCAAAAAGCGGCCCCCGCACCCGTGCGCCTTGTTTCCCGCGAGTCACTTGTGGAAAGGTGCACCTACTCGTGCATGGTCAATGGCCGCCCTCGCTCCGCCGCTCGAATTCCGGGCCGCCGACCGCGCAGGTTCGCAGCGCCAATACCGGACAGGTATGTACCAATCGAGGGTCTGCTTTCTCAGGCCGGAACTTCTGCGTGTGACATTGCGCCTTGGAAGGAAGTATCTCTGTGCACACCCCTCACCCCCCACGCCCGGCCTATCCGCCCCGTTCCGCCCGTCCGGCTCCCGGTTCCGGAGCGTTCCGCGGCCCCGGGGAGTTCCCCGCCCCCGGTGAGCCTTCCGCCCCCGCCCCCAACGAGCCTGCCGGTCCTGGGGAATACTCCGGCCCCGCCGAGTCCGTCGGCCCCGGGGAATCCGACGCGCGCCTGCTCACCGCCGTGCGGGCGCGGGCGGGCACCGGGGACACGTACCCCGTGGCGCTGCTGATGGCGCGGCACTGGGAGGCGGTCCACGCTTACGCGGCCGTCTGTCTCGCCTCCCCGGAGAAGAGCGCGTCGGTGGTCGCCGCCGCGACCTTCCACCAAGTGCTCGAAGCCCTCCGCCGGGTCGAGCCCTCCGCCGCGATCAGGCCCCAACTCCTCGTGACCGTAAGGGAGATGGTCGGGGTGTGGTCGTCCGTGGAGCCCATCACGGAGCTGCTGCCCGAGCTGCGCAGACCGGCGGTGCGGCGCGGGGCGCGGGTGGCGAGGTCGAGGGACACCGACCACCGGAAGCTCGCCCTCCGCTCTTTTCGGGCGATGTCGGGAACCGCGCAGTGCCTGCTCTGGCACACCGAGGTGGAGGCCGAACCCATATCCGTGCCGGCGGCATTGCTGGCGCTCGACACCGATACCGCGCATATCGAACTGGAACACGCGCGCGAGGAATTCCGGCGAGGATGTCTCCGGGCGCACATCGAAATCGCCCCGAAGTCGGAATGCCGGTATTACAACCGTCTGCTCGATGTACCGATTCGCCGTGGCGGTTCCCTCCTCCCGGACGTACGGGACCATCTCGCCGAGTGCGCGCACTGCCGGGACGCCGCCGACCAACTGGCCCATTTCAACGGCAAACTGGGCGTCCTGCTCGCGGAGGCCGTACTGGGCTGGGGCGCCCGCCGCTATCTCGACCTGCGGGCCGGTGCCCGGGCGCCGGAATCCGGGGCCCGGGGCTCAGCTCGGCCGGTGGGCCGCCACTCGGCGCCCGGGCGGCAGCGGCTCCTGCCGGCGTTCACCGTGCTCGACCGGGTGTCGTCCCTGGCGCCGGTGCCCTCGCGCGTGTTCTTCGCCGGCCTGGGGGCCGGCTCGGCGGTCCTGCTCGCGACCGTCCTGGCGGTCAGCCTCTGGCCCGCGCGGCACGCCTCCGACGACTACGGCTCCGCCGCCTCCAGCAGCGCCTCCGCCCCGTACCCCTCGCCCTCGGGCTCCACCGGGGCCAACGGCGGCGGGGTCCCGCCCGACCCCTCCGGCATGGCCACGGGCCCCCAGGACCTCCGGCTGCGCAACGCCGCCACCGACCTGTGCCTCGACATCCGCGACGCGCGGATCAAGCGGGGCGCCGAGGCGACGACGGCGGCCTGCTCCTCGGCCGGCACCCAGCGCTGGTCGTACGAGGACGACGGCCTCCTGCGCAGCGCGGCCAAGCCCGAGCTGTGCCTCAACTCCCGTGGCGTCGACGGCATCGCCGTCCTCGGCCGCTGCGCCGTCCGCCCGGCGCGCGGCGCGGACGTACGGTACGACCTGACGGTGCAGGGCACCCTGATCCCCCGCTGGCAGGACAACCTGGCGGTGACCCCGGTGTCCGGGGGCCCGGGTGCCGATGTGGTGGTCCGCCCCCGCGACGGCTCCCCGGAGCAGCGCTGGCTGACCGACCGCGTCACGACGGCTGCGGGCTCCCGCCCCATCAACGGCGGGACACCCCCGGCCTCCCCGCCCTCCCCGGAGCCCTCGGCCCCCTCGGCCCCCTCGCCCCGACCCGTCACGGAGCCGCCCGAGTCGGCCCCGCAGCCCAACCAGCACGACCCGCTCCAGGACGTCGGGGAGAGTACGCGGGGCGCCCTCGTCCGGTAGCGGGGCGTGCGGGTTCAGCGCGTCGCACCGGGGACCGGGGCCAGGTGGTCGGTGAACCAGTCACGGGCCAGCTCGGTGACCTTCTCCAGGGCGCCGGGTTCCTCGAAGAGGTGGGTCGCGCCGGGGACGACCGAGAGCCGGCTCGGGCAGCGCAGCCGGGCCTGTGCGGCGCGGTTGAGGTCGAGCACCAGCTCGTCGTGGCCCCCGACGATCAGCAGCGTGGGTGCCGTCACCGCCGGCAGCCGTGGCCCGGCCAGGTCGGGCCTGCCTCCCCTGGAGACGACCGCGGCGATCCGCGCCCCGGGCTCGGCCGCCGCCCACAGCGCGGCGGCGGCGCCGGTGCTCGCGCCGAAGTAGCCGACCGCCAGCCCCCGGGTCTCCGGCCGGCCGTCCAGCCAGCGGGTCGTGTCCGCCAGCCGCCGGGCCAGCAGACCCGTGTCGAAGACGTTGGCCCGGTCCGCGCCCTCCTCCTCGGTGAGCAGGTCGAACAGGAGGGTGCCGAGCCCGGCCCGGTTCAGCCCGAGCGCGACGAACTGGTTGCGCGGGCTGTGCCGGCTGCTGCCGCTGCCGTGCGCGAACAGCACCACCCCGGTGGCGCCCTCGGGCACCGTCAGCCGGCCGTGCAGCACGGCCGCGCCGGCCCGTACCTCCACCTCCACATCCGTGTCCTGCGGCGCCGAGCGGTGCGGCCCGGTCCGGCGGGCGTCCCGCGTACGGGTCACGGCTTCCTCCAGGCAGGCGACGACCTCGTCGTCGCCGGTCTGGGCGAAGTCGGCGTAGAACTGCCCGATCGCGTGGAAGCCCCACGGGGCGTGTGGGCTCACCAGCTCGTCGGCGTCACCGCCGAGCCGCGCGGTCCAGTCGTGCGGTGCCACGGGGACGGCGAGCACGATCCGTGCCGCTCCCCGGGCCCGGGCGATCCGGCAGGCCGCGCGCGCCGTCGATCCCGTGGCCACCCCGTCGTCGACCACCAGCACCGTGCGGCCCTCCGTAGCGACCGGTTCCCGCTCTCCCCGGTAGCGCCGGGCGCGGCTCTCCAGCAGGTCCCGCTCCTGGGCCTCGACCCGGGCCAGCTCGGCCGGGGTGACGCGCGCCGCGCGCACCACGTCGTCGTTGATCACCCGTACGCCGCCCTCGCCGATCGCTCCCATCCCCAGCTCCGGCTGGAACGGCACGCCCAGCTTGCGTACCAGGCAGACGTCCAGCGGCGCGCCCAGCGATCTCGCGACCTCCGCGGCGACCGGCACCCCGCCCCGGGGCAGCCCCAGCACCACCACGTCGGTCCCTTGCAGATGCCCGAGCCGGGCGGCGAGCTGCCGGCCGGCGTCACGCCGATCCCTGAAGAACACGACATCCTCCTCACTCCCAGTACACCCTCGGGCCCGCGGTTTCGCGCGCCGAAGGGCCTGGCGGGGACGTTCCCGGAGGCAGCGGTGCCGCCCGGCGCCCCGCCCGATGTGCGGGCCGGGCGTATCGGTTCCTACGCTGGGACATGTGGTCCGGCCCAACGAAGAGGTCGAGGCGCTCCTCCAGGAGTACGCGGATCTCATCGCCATCACCGGAGGCGAGGCGTTCAAGGCGCGCGCCTACGAGAAGGCCGCCCGCGCGATCGGCGGCCATCCCACCGACGTCTCCCACCTCGACGTCGCGGGTCTGAAGGAGATCCCGGGGGTGGGCACGTCGATCGCCGAGAAGGTCGTCGAGTACCTCCGCACCGGCAAGGTCACGGTGGTCGAGGAGAGACGGGCCAGGATTCCCGCGGGGGTACGGCAACTCGTCGCCATCCCCACCCTCGGCCCCAAGAGGGCGATGACACTCCACGAGGTGCTGCACATTTCCTCGGTGGACGAGCTGGCCGACGCCATCGAGGCGGAGAAGCTGCGCGACCTGAAGGGCTTCGGGGAGAAGACCGAGGAGAACATCCTGCACGGCATCGCGCTCCTGCGGCAGGCGGGAGAGCGGATCCTGTCGAGCACGGCCCTGGAAACAGCTGAGGACATCGTCGCGGAACTCTCCCGGGTCACCGGCTGCGAGAAGTGCGCGTACGCCGGTTCGCTGCGCCGCGGGAAGGAGACCGTCGGCGACCTCGACATCCTGGTCGCCGCCGGCCGGTCGGCCCCCTTCATGGACGCCCTCACCGAACTGCCCTCCACCGCCGAGGTCATCGCCCGTGGCGCGAAGAAGACCTCGATCCGTACCGACCAGGGCCTCCAGGTCGACCTGCGCGTGGTGCGACCGGACGCGTGGGGCGCCGGCCTGCAGTACTTCACCGGCTCCAAGGCGCACAACATCCGCACCCGCACGATCGCCGTCCGCCTGGGGCTGAAGCTCTCCGAGTACGGCCTGTTCGAAACCGAGGGCGGAGAGCGGGTCGCCTCCCGCTCCGAGGACGAGGTGTACGCCAGGCTCGGCCTGCCGTGGATCCCGCCCACGCTGCGCGAGGACCGCGGGGAGATCGAGGCGGGGCTGCGCGGCGAACTGCCCGCGGTGGTCACCGAACAGGACATCCGCGGCGACCTGCACACCCACACCGACCTCACCGACGGCCTCGCCACGCTGGAGGAGATGGTGGCGGCGGCCGCCGGGCGCGGATACGCGTACTACGCCATCACCGACCACGCACCGGACCTCTCCATGCAGCGCATGACCGACGAGAAGATCCTCGCGCAGCGCGAGAGCGTGCGCGCACTGGACGGCAGGCACCACCGGATGCGGCTGCTGCACGGCACCGAGCTCAACATCGGCCCGGAGGGGGAGGTCGACTGGCCCGACGAGTTCCTCCGGGGCTTCGACATCTGCGTCGCCTCGGTCCACTCCCACTTCAATGCCGGCCGCGAGGCGATGACCCGGCGCCTCGTCCGGGCCTGCGAGAACCCCCACGTCAACGTCATCGGCCACCCCACCACCCGGCTGATCGGCAGGCGGCCGGGCATCGACGCCGACTGGGACGAGGTCTTCGCCGCCTGCGCCCGCACCGGCACCGCCCTGGAGATCAACGCCCAGCCCGACCGCCTCGACCTGGGCGACGAGGACATCCTCCGCGCCAGGAGCCATGGGGCGAGGTTCAGCATCGCCACCGACGCGCACTCGATCCCCCAACTCGGCTGCCTGCGCTACGGAACCGGCACGGCGCAACGCGGATGGTGCACCCCGGACGATGTGATCAACACGTGGCCCCTGCGGCGACTGCGCCGGTTCCTGCGCAAGGACGGGGCGAACTGACAGGACTGAGGGGACTGAGGGGACCACGTACGCGCGCGTCGGGCTTCGAGGATGTAGCCGCGCGACCGGCCGGAGCCGTGCCATGGTGGAAGCTGTCGATGACCGGTTGGCGCGGGGGGAACGGCGTGCGGCTGTCGCGGGACATCACCGGGTGGGCGTTCATGGTGGAGGCGGACGGCGTCCGCCATGCCGGACTGGCGGTGGGACTGACCGGCATCAGCCCGTTCACCACCGGTGGCGGGGGCGGAGGCAGTCTGTTCACCCGCGCCAACGGCTGGTGGGGCCTCCCGGTGCTCCGCTCGCTGAACGAACTGCCCCTGGGCCACCCCGTCGATCACCGGTGGTGTGTCACGCGGGACGACGGAGGCGTGCTGTCCGTACTCGGCCCGGACGGCGCGGACTTCGTGCACGACCTCCCCCTGGAAGGGCCGCCGGGCTGGCAGGAGACGGCGCTCGCCTCGGGTTCGGTCCTGCTGGTCGTCTCCCATGTGCTGCCCGCCCTGGACGATCCGGCATGGGACGATCCGGCCGGCGCGCTGGACCTCGAAACGCGGCAGGGGATGGTGTGTGCCGGCCCCGTGCGCTTCGGCCGGCCGGACCACGAACCGCGGGACGAGGAGGAGGGCGCGCCGACGGTCAGGTTCGTCATCGACCCGGTCGGCACGCTGATGGAGCTGGCACAGTACGTGTGCGACCGGATCCTGTCGTTGTCCCGGGCGAAGCAGCGGGCGCGCGACCTGGAGCGGACGCGACAGGCCCTGGCGGAAAACGCGGACCAGGCGCTGCCCGCCGACGCGATGGTGGAGCTGCTGTTCCGGGACGAGTTCCTCGACCACCACGGTCCGACCGAGCTCATGTACGTCTACTGGAGGCTGGTCGCCGAGGTCGCCGACGCCTGCGGGGCGCAGGCCGCCTGGCGGGCCGCGGCGCTCCGTACCGTCGAGTCGGCCGTCCCCCTGGTGGCGGACCGGTGCGAGCGCGCGGTGTTCGAGGAGGCCGACGCGCTGGCGTCACGGCTGATCGACACGGTGAGCGACCCCGCCGAACGGGAAACCGGGCTGCTGGCCGCAGAACGGGAAGCAGGGCTGCTGGCCGCCGCCCGGCTGCGGATCGCCACCCGGGGAGCGGAGGACTTCGCCGCCGACCACTACGCCCGCGGGATGCGTACCGTCTGGTCCGCCCGGCTCGAAGCGGACCTGTACCGCACGTCGTTCACCGGCGAGGAGCCCTTCCAGACCGAGTCCCACCGGCTGCTGACGGAGGCGGCCCACCTGGTGGTGCGCGCGCTGGAGCTGGACGACGGGACGCGAAGGACCCGGCTCCTGGCGTGTCTGGCGCAGATCCTCCAGGACGAACGGGGAGTTCACCAGGATCTCGTCGGCGAGGCGCTGGCGGCATGGCTCGACTCGTCCACCGCCGACGACCCGGATGTCGCCCTGTTCCTGCTCCGGGTGGTGGACGGGATTCCCCCCGACCTGGCCGACGGGCTGCCCAGGGCGCTGTTCGACTCACCCCTGGCTGATTTCGTCGCCGCCCACGGCAGCGACGTCACCGCGAAGGTGATCAGCCAGGGCGTCAACCTGGCCCGGGAACACGCCGACCGGCCGCTGCTGCGCACCGTGCTCGACTGGGCGGAGCGGCTCGGTGTCCGCTGGGACCCCGCCCACCGCAGGCAGTTGATCGAGGCGCGGCTCCACGTGCTGCCCGACGACCCCACCGACTGCCCGGGGCCCGGCCATCCGCTCGCGGCGTCGTTCCCGCGGTCCTGGACCCCGGCGCAGCGGTCGGCGGCGCTGCTGCACACGGCCGCACACGCCCGCGACCTGGGGCAGCCGGCTCTGGGGCTGACCCTCCTGCGTCAGGCGGCCGACGTACCGCACGAAGAGGTCAGGCTGCTGACGGCGGACCTGTACCACCAGTCGGCCCGGATGGGCGAGCCGGGCCCAGGCCCGGTCCCGTTCCCGTACGGGTACTACGCGTACGCGGCACTCGGCTACGCCTCGCTCGGCTTCGAGGCACTGGCGCGGGCGAGCCTGGTGCCGTTCGCGCGGCAGGTGGGGAACCTCCGCGGCGAGGAACTCAAGGCGGCGCTGTCCGCGATCACCGTGGACGTGCCGAACTTCGACACGGGCCGCGTGCCCGAGCTCGGCGCGGTCCTGCGCGACCTCGTGCACGCGGCGGTCTGGCAGCTCACCGTGGAGTCCGAGACGCTGCCGATGGGGCTGATGCTCGGTCTGCACCAGGCGGGCAAGGGGCCGGAGCTGGGCGCGTGGTGGCGGATCGACGGCCCGCTCGCGCTGCCCGCGCACATCCAGCACCTGCTCGGCAAGCTGCGCGACCTGGAGGAGCCCGCCACTCCCCTCGGTGCGTCCGGCGCCTCGCCGCACCTGCTGAACGTACTGGACTCCGACCGCCGTCCCGGTGGCCACGACACCCGGCAGACCGCCCGGAACGTACGGTGGCACATCTCGTCGCTCATCGACGACGAGCTGAGTCGCCGCTCGGCACCGCTCATCGACGACCAGCGCCTCTGGGCGAGGACGCACGAGCTGCTGGACGACCGGACCGTACTGCTGACCTGGTTCCTGCCCGCCGCGGTGAACGGCGCGGCCGTGCTTCTCGCGGTCACCAGGCAGGGCCGGTCCCTCGTCGTGCACCTGGGCGACGGCGACGAGAACGACGACCGGCACCCGGTGGCGGACCGGGTCGAGGCGATCCGGACGGAGATCGCACGCGACCCGCTGTTCGGCGACGTGACGCCGGAAGGCAGCCGGTTGCTGGGGCAGCCGGGCGACCTTCCACTCGGCGGCGGCGACCTCTGGGACACGTGGCGGGCCCGGGGCAAGGACCGGATCCTGGCCTGGCCGCACGGCGCGCTGCACTACCTGCCGCTACCGCTGTGCCGTACGGGGGACCGGATGATCGCCGACGACTGGACGGTCACCACCATCGCCGGCCTCGAAGCCCTGACGCCCGCCGCGGGCCCCGTACGGCCGCGCCGCACCGCGGTGCTGGCCTCCGCTCAGGGCGGCGTGCCCTACGGGCTGCACGCAGAACCGGCGCTGGAGGAGCACGCACGGCAGGTCGCCGGCGCGGTCGGCACGGACGCCGCCACCGGGCCCGCGGCCACGCGTGCCAGGCTGCTCGCCGAACTGGCCACGGCGGACGTGGTCCACCTCGCCGTACACGGGTCGCTGGACCAGGACGCGCCGTGGATGCACTGCCTCTACCTCACCCCGGACCGGGACGACGACGGCCGGGTCTTCGCCTACGACTTCCTGGCGGCCGATCTGCGCGGTGTCCGCCTGGTCACCCTCGCCGCGTGCGAGTCCGCGCTGGGCCGCTTCGACCGCGCGGACAACGTCCGCGGCACCCCGATGGCACTGATCACCGCCGGCGCGCAGGCCGTCGTCGGGTGCCTGTGGCCCGTACGCCCGGAGTCGGCCACGTACTTCTACCACCACCTCCACCACCGGATCGCGTACGGCACGGACCCGGAGCGCGCCTTCCGCGAGGCCCAACTCGCCACCCGTGCCCGGCATCCCCACTACCGTGACTGGGGAGCGTTCACCTACCTGCGTGGCCGGAGCGAGGGAGCCGTGGCATGAGCGAGGTCCGGTTGCACGATGTCGAGCTGATGCCGGAGCGTACGCTCGGCGGCCCGGACGACGACGAACCGCTGCGGGGCAGGCTCACATTCGGCTGGGACGTGCTGCCCGCCGACCACGAGGGCGTGCCCGCCGAGTGGACGTCCTACGTCGCGGCGACGCCCGGCCGCACGTTCCGCCACCTGCTGATGGTCTGCTCGTTCCGCCCGGAGACACCGACCGGCAGAGGCACCTTCCGCCACGCCTCCCTGGGAGTGGCCCTGTCCACACCGGACGACGGGGCACGACCCGTAGCGCGTCTGATCGACCCCGGCGAACGCACCCGCCCGGTCGCCGGCTCCGGCATGGGCATGAGCTTCACGGTCAAGGCAGGCCTGCTGGACGTGGGCATGGAGAAGCCACCGGGCGCGACGCCGGAGAAGGACGAGTGGATCGTCCGCGGCCACGGCGCCTCCCAGCCGAACCCGCAGTGGGAATTCCGCGAGGTCAAGGGCTTCCCGCTGATCGGCGACCACCCGGTGGCAGCACTGGTGGAACTCGTCCCCGACCGGCCGAACACGGCGGAGGTCCTGGTCGCGGCAGAACTGGAACACCGCAACTGGGGCCTCCGCCGCTACCGCGCCCGCCTCGCACCCTCACCACACACGATCACCCTGTCGGGGTGACCTTTGGCCCTGGCCGCCCCGGGAACTCGCCCCGGCCGACGAGCACCGGCACACGGCGCCCCCTCACGCGAAACGGCCCCGGACGAGAGGTCCGAGGCCGAGCAGAGCGCCGCCCTGAGGGAGGAACCCCAGGGCGGCCGGTGTAACGCGTTGTGCCCTCGGCAGGATTCGAACCTGCGACACCCGCTTTAGGAGAGCGGTGCTCTATCCCCTGAGCTACGAAGGCGGGCCTTGCGTAAAACGTGGATGAATACTCTGAGTGATGATTCGTCCGTGTTGCGGCAAGGTCCTGGGATGCCCGTGAGGGCAGCCCAGGACAGCGTAGCGGATGTGGGTGGGGCCGTGGTGGTTGCCTCAGCTCGCCAGGCTTTGGTCGGTGTCTTGGACGGTTTCGGCGTCCGCGTCGGCGTATGTGGGGTCTTCGGTGTAGCGGGCGTGGCTGGCGGCGTTCCGGGCGGGCATGAAGCCGAGGATGACGAGGCTCTGGGCTTCGGCTCCGAAGGCGATCACGCGTCGGTTCCCGAGGGAACGGTCGAGTGGTGAGAAGCCGGATTCGCTGTCGTCGCGACCGCCGTAGAGGTTTTGGTGGGCGGCGCGGGCGTCCAGGACGCGCAGGCCCCAGTCGTCCAGCGGACACCAGCGTGGCCGGACCTTGGCCGAGCCGTGCAGCCGCACACGCCGGTGAGGTGTGTCGAGATGGTGGGAGCCGGTGTGGCCGATCTCGCCGCTGAAGCCGCCCGTCAGGGCCAGCGCGGCGGCCGCCGCGTGCCGGGTGGGACGGTCGGTGAACTCCGCCGCCCGCCGCAGCGCCCCCCTCGCCCACCAGCCCGCACAGGTCGTGGAGGCCGCCCGTTACGGGGTGGATCTCCAGTTGTCCGGCCACACCCACGGCGGCCAACTCTGGCCCTTCACCCATCTCACTGCCCTCGCCAACCCGGACGTCGCCGGGCTGAGCGGCACGGGGACCCCTGCTCTACGTGGCCCGGGGCACCGGCCTCCGGGGGCTGCCGGTCCGGCCGGGCGCCGACCCGGACATCGCCGTCGTGGCACTGGCGTCGCCCCGCGTCCGACCGTGTACGCGACGGCCGGGCGCGGGGCGCCACCGGTGTCTCAGTGGCCGCCGGGCCCGCCCAGCAGCGGCAGGCCCGCTGCGTACCGGCGCAGGAAGCCCGCGGTCGGGGTGTCGGCTTCGGCGACCTGGTCCGGGGTACCCGCGGCCACGACCGCGCCGCCGTCCGGGCCGGCGCCCGGCCCCAGGTCGATCACCCAGTCCGCGGAGGCCGCGACGGGGATGTCGTGCTCGGCGACGACCACGGTGTTGCCCGAGTCGAGCAGCAGGTCGAAGGCGTCCACCATGCGCTGGATGTCGGAGGGGTGCAGACCGGAGACGGGTTCGTCGAGGACGACCAGTCCGGCCTTGCGCCCCGCCGATCCGCGCTGGATCGCCGACGCCAGCTTCAGGCGCTGCGCCTCGCCGCCGGAGAGTTGCGTGGCGTTCTGGCCGAGTTGCAGATAGCCGAGGCCGACCCGGTCCATGGCCTCCAGCGCCTCCGCCAACTGCCGCTGTCCCGTAAGGCGTTCGACGGCCTCGGCGACGGTCAGCTCCAGCACCCCGTCGATGGTCAACCCCTCGTAGGTGATCTCCAGGGCCTCCGGTGTGTAGCGGCGGCCCTCACAGGCGTCGCAGACCACCCACACGTCCGGCAGGAAGTGCATGTCGACCAGCTTGCGGCCGTACCCGGTACAGGTCTCGCAGCGTCCGCCGTTGGCCGTGTTGAAGGAGAACCAGGAGGACTTGACGCCGCGCTTGCGTGCCTCGTCGGTCTCCGAGAACAGCTTGCGGACGATGTCGAACGCCTTGCTGTACGTGGCGGGGTTGGACCGGGGTGTCCGGCCGATCGGCTCCTGGTCGACCACGGCGACCCAGCTGAAGTGCTCACTCCCGGCGACCCGGCGGACGGTTGCGGCCGTCGTTCCGGTCAAAGCCGCCTCCGTCCCGGCAGCGAGCGCGCCGAGCAGGCTGCTCTTGCCGCTGCCGCTGACCCCGGTCAGACAGGTCAGTCGGCCCACGGGGAAGCGGACCAGGTCCGTTGTCACGTTGTGCGCGGACAGCCCGTGCAGCTCCACCCAGCGAGTGCCCTCCCCGACCGGCCGGCGGGTACGGCGCAGCCGCGGTCCCTTCCCGGCGAGGTAGTGGCCGGTGAGCGAGCGGGGGTGCGCGGCGATGTCTGCGGGGGTGCCGGAGACGAGCACCTCGCCGCCCAGCCGTCCGGCGCCCGGTCCCATGTCGATCACCCAGTCGGCGCGGGCGATCAGTTCAGGGTCGTGTTCGACCAGCAGCACGCTGTTCCCGGCGGCGCGCAGTTCCAGCGCAATGTCCAGCAGATGGGCCTTGTCCGCAGGGTGGAGGCCGGTGCCCGGTTCGTCCAGGACGAAGATGATGTCGCTGAGTTCGGTGCTGAGCTGGGCGGCGAGCCGGGTGCGCTGGAGTTCGCCGCCGGACAGGGTGGCCGCGCCGCGCGACAGTTGGAGATGGGCGAGGCCGAGGCGGTCCAGCACGCGGAGTCTTCGGGCGAGGTCCTGGAGGAGGGGTTCGCCGACTGCGCGCCGGCCGGTGCCGAGACCGGAGGTGACCCGGTCGCCCCAGGCGCGTACCTCCCGGACGTCGACCTCCAGCAGTTCGGGATAGGCGAGCCCGCCGAGCCGTACCGACCGGGCGATCGCGTCGTAGCCGGTGCCGTCGCAGGTGGTGCAGGGCATCTTGCGCATGTACGGCAGATAGCGCTCCTTGGCACTGGGAGTCGCCGCATTCGCGAAGACCCTCTCCACCTCGGCGAGCGCTCCGCGCAGCGGCTCGCTGGAGGTGTACGTCCAGGAGGACATCTCGTTCTTGTTCGGTATGTCGACGGTCGCCTCGATCCTCTCGTCACCCGTGCCGTGCAGCACGTCGTGCCGGAAGCCCTCGGGCAGCGACTGCCAGGGCTGTGCGAGGTCCACGCCGCGTTTCTCGGCCAGTGCGGGAATGAAGGCGTGTTCGCCGGAGCGCCACTTCGCGTACCAGGGGGAGGCTCCGTCGAACAGGGGCAACTCCGGTTGTGTGACGACGAGTTCCTCCCGCGCCTGCCAGCGTCCGCCGACGCCGTGGCAGTCGGAGCAGCTTCCCTCCGGAGCGTGCCGGTCGAAGTGGGCGGTACTGAGATGGCCGTCACCGGATATCGCGTCCGGGCCGATGCCGGGCAGCCGGGAGTAGAGCAGTCCGAGGTGGCCGTCGATACCGGTGATGGTGGCGACGGTGGAGCGGGGGTTGCGGTTGAGCCGGCGCTGGTCGACGGCGAGGGTGGCGCCGAGACCGAGGATCCGGTCCACCTTGGGGCGGTTGCGCTGGGTGATGTACTGCCGGACGAACGGCGAGAGCCCTTCCAGATAACGGAGTTGGGCCTCGCTGTGCAGAGTGTCGATCGCCAACGAGGTCTTGCCGCTGCCGCTGACCCCGGTGAAGGCCACCACCCGGCCCTTGGGGATGCTCACGGTGACATCGCGGAGGTTGTTGGTCCGTGCCCCCACCACCTCGATGGTCTCCGAGACGCGCACGCTTTCTGTCATTTCCTCAGTCCTCTCCCGACGGCGGGAAGAGCAACGTACGGGCCCGGAACGCCCGGTAGGGGTTCGGCGTCCTCTTTCCGAGCGCCTCGAAAGCCCCTCCCGGACAAACCGCTGAGGCTACTACGCGACGTCGGCCGCCGATCCGCGGGAGAGCCCTTCGAGCAGGTCCATGGCACGATCCGCCACCTCGTACGGTACGAAGAGATGGTCATGGTGGAATCCGGCCACTACATCGCAGCTGACTCCGGCCCGAGCGAGTTCATGGGCGACGGCGGCGGTCGGGCCCACCGCATCCAGGGCGGAGTGCACCCGCAGGACCAGCCACCAGGCCACGTAGTCGTACCCCGGCCCCGCCGCCTCGGCGTCCTCCTGCCGCAGTACCGGAGTGAGGCCTTCGCGTTCGGCCACCGTGACGACCAGGGTCACTCCGGCGGGATGTCGTCGGCCAGTGGTGAACACGTAGCTCCCCGGATTCATCTCCGGCCGCATGTCGATCAGAAGCCGTCACCAGTCAGTCTCGCCATACACGGGCGACACCCTGTACAGCCGGGCGGACGACGCACCGAGAGCGGCAGACCGGGCTGTCGTTCGATCGACCGGGGAGCGAGTGGTGGTCGCCGGACGGGTGACTCATACGCCGCGGAGTACCCGAAGGCTCGCGTCGGCGACCACTCGCGCGGGCTCCGTGGGGACCCGTGGGAGTGGTAGAAGTCCATCCAACTGGCCTACGGGCTCAACGTCCCAACGAGCTACCGGCATTGGCGGGCAGGCGCCGCAGCCATGTTTCACGCCGACAAGGCGCACCCGAAGGGATCAGGGGGACTGACCTGCGAAGACGCCCCATGCGTTCCCGAAATCAAAGAGGGGCGTTCCTGGGACCCATCGCGACAAGCCGCTGACCTGCGCTTTAGTAATTGTCCGCAAGGCCTACGAAGGCGCGAAGGCGAACGAAGGCCGAAGGCTGCGGGCCGTGGGACTGCGAGCTACGCATCGGGAAGGTCTTCCTTCGCCGCGACGGCCGTCCTGCGGGGGATGACGACGATCCGCTCGTCCGGGGCGACGGTGAGTCCTGGGGGAAGGCGTGTCAGGTAGGAATCGGTGAGGTCGCGGCCCACGACGGCGATGTCACCGTTCTCCAGTTCCCAGACGTCCGGGCAGCCCTGTTCGCCGCCGGTGGTCCCGAGTTCGGCGGGAGATTTCCCCAGGCGGCGCATCAGCGGTGAAGAGGGATCGGCTTCCCAGCCCCGAGTCATCGCGGTCCTCCGATCAAATTTCTCCGAAGGTAACGGAGAACACACCTGGAGTGAGACCGGGTGGCGACTTTCGGCCAGGCGAACGCGGGGCCTCGCCACCCCGCATCGGCCCGACGGTCGGACACCCGCACTCACGAGGTGCTGCGGCCCCCGGCGCACAGCGCGTGGTCGATCAGGGCGCTGGCCGCGTTCTCCTGTTCCAGAATGTTCTCCGGAGTGTCGCCGCGTGCCTCGGACATGGAGACCACGGCGCTCCGACGGCCGTCGCCGGTAACGCCGTTGAGGGTGACGTAGCCGCCGTCCCCGCCCTCGTGGCTCCAGTAGGTTCCTCCGCAGGTCAGTGGGCGTTCGACCAGGCCGAGACCGTATCGGCCGCCGGGCCACAGCTGCTGGACCTCCGCGCTCACGGGGACGGTCCGCTTCATCTCGGCGAGCTGCCGCGGCGGCAGCAGGCGGCCCGCGAGCAGTGCGCGGAAGAGGCGGTTCTCGTCCCGCGTGGTCGTGGTGAACGAGGTCTCGTGGTCCACCGCGACCTGATCGGTGACGTCCACCAGGGAGCCGGGGCCGAAGAGCTGGTACGCCGTGGCGTGCGGCCGGGGCAGGGTGGGGGAGGCGCCGGTCCATCGGGTCCGGTCGAGGCCGAGCGGGCGCAGGACGCGGTCTTCGATCTCCTGGTGGACGGGGTGACCGGTGGCCTTCTCGATGATCATGCCGAGCAGGATGTAGCCGGTGTTGGAGTACGCCCAGCCCCCGCCGGGCGGGAAGTCCGGCGCGTGGGCCATGGCGCGGGCAACCAGCTGCTCGGGGCGGTAGATGTCGTGGCGCTGCTGGTAGTACTCCTCCGGCGTGGTGTATCCGGGCAGGTCGTCGCGGATGCCGCTGGTGTGCTGGAGCAGCTGACGGATGGTGATCCGGCTGCCGTCGTTGCCGTTGTCCCGCACCACTCCGGGCAACCAGTGGTCGACGGTGTCGTCCAGGGACAGCCGGCCCTCGGCGTCCAGTTGGAGGACCACGGTGGCGACCAGCGTCTTGGCCGTGCTGGCCATGCGGAAGTAGCCGTCGGGAGAGACCGGGCGGCCGGTGCGCAGGTCGGCCGTGCCGCTGGTGGCGACCGACTGCCGGCCGTCGGGTGCGACCGCACGGGCCTGCACGCCGCTGACACCGAGGGCGTGGATCGCCTCGGTGTCCCGGCGTAACTGGTCTGCGGCGGAGGAAACCGCGGGCCGGGCCGAGGCGGTGGCCGCGTCGGTGACGAGCAGCACGGCGGTGGCCAGGAGCACGGCGGGGCGCGTGCGCGAAGTCGAAGTCATGACGGAACGCTAGGTCCGCCCCTGGGCGGAGACGATCCGGCGCACCCCAGGACCGAGAGGGGGGTACCCCCCGGCACGGGTCCGACAGCTGCCGAAGGGGCGGAACGGGGCAGCCGTCCCAGCCGCACGATGAACAAGTGGGCTTCAGGCGGACCGCGCACTCACCTCGGCCCAGACCGTTTTGCCGCTCGGTGGGTACGGCTCCGTACCCCAGCGGTCGGCGACGGCTGTGACCAGCAGCAGACCGTGGCCCGACTCGCTGTCCACCGGTGTGTCGAAGCCCCCGACCAGCGCCGGAGGCTGCTCGCCGCGCGCGTCGGTGAGCGAGACGCGGACGGTGCCGGTCACCGCGTGGAACGTGAGGGCCACCTGGAAGTCGCGGCCCTGGACGCGGCCGTGCAGCGCCGCGTTGGCGGCGAGTTCCGCGACGATCAGCTCGACGCGTTCGGTGACGCCCGGTGACACCTGCCAGGTGCGGAGCTGCTCGACGGCGAGCAGTCGGGCGAGCCGGGCGCCGCGGCGGGTGGAGGACAACCGCTGGACGAAAGTGTGTACGGATGCGGGGATTTGGGGCGTAGAGGTACTCATGGGGCAACCGTGGCGGGCGTGCGGGGCCGTGTTCCAGGGGTGAGGTCCGTACGGTGGGTCACCGTACGGGCACATTCGGTAGACGGTACGTCCGTCCGGCGGTCACCATGGGTGAGTCGATCGTGAGGAACGGCGCACGTACGCACCTGGAGGTGGCCGCGGATGACCGACGGTACGGAGAGCGCGGGTGGCGATGGCTCGACCGCCTGCGAGGTGGAGCGGGAGCCCGATCCCTCGGACAGTCTGCGGACCTTCGGGGCCGTCGTCCAGGCCCTGCGTGAGCACGCGGGGTACAGCAGGGCCGACTTCGGGGGCCTGGTCCGGTTCTCCAAGCACACGGTGGAGTCGGTGGAGTTGGGGCGCCGGATGCCGGACGAGTCGTTCGTGGAGCTGGCGGAGGAGGTGTTGGGGAACACGGGGGCGCTGCGGAAGTCGGCGAAGTTTCTCACGCGGGGGGAGGCGGGGCTGGCGGCGTGGTTCCGGCGGTGGGCCCGGCTGGAGAAGGTGGCGGTGAGCCTGTGCACGTACGAGTGCCGGCTGGTGCCGGGGTTGTTGCAGTCGGCGGGGTACGCGCGGGCCGTGTTCGACAACAGTATTCCGCCGCTGTCGGACGAGCAGGTGGAGGCCCAGTTCGCTGCTCGACTGGAGCGGCAGAAGCTGTTACGCGAGAGGCCGAACGTTCCGTTCAGCTTCATCGTGGAGGAGCACATCTTCCGGCGGCGGCTCGGCGGAGCAGAGGTGACTCGGGGCTTGCTCGACCACGTGCTGACGCTCACCGCCCCGCGCAACGTGACGCTCCAGATCATGCCGATGGACGCCGAGTTCCACGCGTGCCTGGATGGCCCCTTGCAGCTTCTGGAAACGCCAGAGTGTCGACGGCTTGCGTACGCGGAAGGGCAGCAGAACGGACGCCTGATCAGCGACGTGAAAGAGGCGAGCCGCCTCTACCAGTGCTATGACACACTGCGCTCGCAGGCCCTCAACCCCAAAGACTCGCGGGGTCTGCTGGAGCGACTCCGAGGAGAGCTATGAGCACGACGGAACTCGCCTGGTTCAAGTCCAGTTACAGCGGCACGCAGGGCGATAGCTGCGTAGAGGTCGCCGTCACCGAACAGGCCATCCGTGTTCGGGATTCCAAGGATGTGGAGCGCCCTCACTTCGCGGTCGGCCGTGACGGCTGGACGTCGTTCGTACGGTACGCCGCGCGCGGCTGAGCCCTTCGGGCGGGCCCGGGCAGGCCATAGGATCGCGAGGTGAACGGAGGACCGCGTACGACGACGAGGGACATCGCACGGGCTGCCGTGCGGTCGGAGCTGGCGCAGGTGGCCTACGGCCTGATCCGGCGCGAGGGCTTCGAGCAGGTGACCGTCAGCGACCTGGCTGCGGCGGCAGGTGTGTCCCGCAGTACCTTCCTGCGGTACTTCGGTACCAAGGAGGACGCCGTACTCGGCGCCGTCGAGGCGCAGGGCCGGCAGCTCGCCGACGCTCTGCGCGCCCGCCCCTCCGGCGAGGGCGACTGGACGGCGCTGCGGCGTTCGCTGGACGTTCTCATGGAGTCCTACCGGCGGGACCCGGCCGAGGCGCTCGCCACGGCCCGTCTCATCATGGGGACCCCGGCCCTGTGTTCACGGCAGCGGGAGAAGCAGCACCGCTGGCGTCCGCTTCTGGTGCGGGCCCTGGTCGAGCGGACGGACCCGCCACGGCCTGTCGCGGTGGCTCTGTCGGTCAAGGCCGGTGCGGCGCTGGAGTGTCTGGACATCGCCCTGGACCACTGGATCGGGTCCGACGGCCACCTGGACCTCGTCGGCCTCCTGGATGAGGCCTTCGCCGCTCTCGCGCCTCGGTAGGGGTCGGTGCGCGGAAGGGAAGGGCTCTAGGGCTCTGCGCGGGTGGGGGCGGGGCGTACGGGGAGGTCGCGGGCGCCGAGGCGCAGGTGCTCGATGTGGTAGACCGCCTCGTCGAGGAGTTGCGCCACGTGGTTGTCGTACAGGCTGTAGACGATGCGCCTGCCCTGGCGGACGCCGGTGACCAGGCTCAGCGCGCGCAGGAGGCGCAGTTGGTGGGAGACGGCCGACTGCTCCATGGCGACGGCTTCGGCGAGCTCGGTGACCCCGCAGGGGTTCTGCCGCAGGCGCGTCAGGATCATCAGGCGGGACGGGGTGGCCAGGGCCTGGAGGGTGGCGGCGATGGTGGCGGCGGACTCCGCGTCGAGGTGTTCCGTGCGCGTGGCGCGTTCCTCGGCTCCGTGTCCCATGCGCCCATCGTATAGACCGGCTCGTATGGACCGGTCGGTGGTGGTCCTACGATGAGTGCATGGCAACGAGCCCGCGAGTAGCAGGTGCGCACCCTGTGCAAGAAGCAGGGGAGGCGCGGGATCCGGGGGAAGCGGCCGCCGATGACCGGCTGGAGGTCGCGGCCTCGGTGCTGGCGCTGCTCGCGGACCGTACGCGGCTGGCCCTGCTGGCGCGGCTGGGGCAGGGGGAGGCCGATGTCACCACCCTTACGGAGGCGTGCGGCGCGGCCCGGCCCTCCGTCAGCCAGCACCTGGCCAAGCTCCGGCTCGCCGGTCTGGTGACCGCCCGCAAGGACGGCCGCCGCGTCGTCTACTCCCTGCGCCACGGTCATCTGCGCCGCCTCGTCGACGAGGCGCTGAGCGTCGCCGACCATCAGATCGGTGCTCTGCCCGCCCACGACTGAGGGAGGCGTGCAGGGGTGTTGAGGTGTCGTGTGTAGGGCCGTTCCGGATCCAACATGTGCTCAGGTATGCACATGTTGGGTATGATGGCTGAGGTCTCCTGCCGTCGATCCGGGACGGGGCCGATGCTGTCCGTGCTGCGCAACCGCACCTACCGCCACCTGTTCGCCGCCCAGGTCGTCGCCCTGGTCGGCACCGGTCTGGCCACCGTGGCGCTCGGCCTGCTCGCGTACGACAGGGCGGGTGACCGCGCGTCCGCCGTGCTGGGCACCGCGCTGGCGATCAAGATGGTCGCCTACGTCGCCGTCGCGCCGCTCGCCGGAGCCCTCGCCGCCCGGGTTTCCCGCCGCTCCCTGATGGTGGGCGCCGACCTCACGCGCGCGGGTGTCGCGCTGGCGCTGCCCTTCGTCGGGCAGATCTGGCAGATCTACGTCCTGGTCTTCCTGCTGCAGGCGGCGTCCGCCGTGTTCACGCCGACCTTCCAGGCGGTCATCCCCGAGGTGCTGCCCGCCGAACGTGACTACACGCGGGCCCTGTCGCTCTCCCGGCTCGCCTACGACCTGGAGAGCCTGTTCAGCCCGGCGCTCGCCGCCGGGCTGCTCGTCCTGGTCTCCTCGGGGCGGCTGTTCGTCGGCACCGCGATCGGCTTTCTCGCCTCCGCCGTTCTGGTGGTCTCCGTCGCTCTGCCCGGGCGTTCGGGTGCCGTGCGCGGCAAGGGCGGCGTTCGCGGGGACGTGCTCCTCGGGATGCGGTTGTTCCGGGCCGCGCCCGGGCTGCGGGCGCTGCTCGCGCTCGATCTCGCGGTCGCGGCGAGCGGTGCGATCGTCTTCGTCAACACCGTCGTCCTCGTACGCGACCACTTCCACCGGCCCGCGGGTGACCTGTCGCTCGCCCTCGGCGCGTACGGCGCGGGCTCCGTGCTGACCGCCCTGCTCCTGCCCCGGCTGCTGCGGCGGGCCGGTGACCGCGCGGTGATGCTGCCCGCGGCCCTCGCCCTGCCCGTGATCCTCGCCGGTGTCGCCGCGCTCGGGGCCGCCGCGCCCACCGCCGGGAGCTGGGTCGGGGTCCTGGCGGCCTGGGCGGCGATCGGCGCCGCCTGTTCCGCCGTCCTCACCCCCGGCGGGATGGTGATCCGGCGTTCCGTCACGGACGCGGAGCTGCCCGCCGCCTTCGCCGCCCAGTTCTCCCTCTCCCACGGCTGCTGGCTGCTCACCTATCCCCTCGCGGGCCGGCTCGGCGCGAGCGCGGGGCTGCCGGTCACCGCCCTGGTCCTCGGCGGTGTCGCGCTGGCCGCCGCCCTCGCCGCGGCCGTCCTGTGGTCCGCCCGCGCATCCGTACCCGTAGCCGTATCCGTAGGGGAATCGCCGCCCGCGCCCACGCCTGTGCGGCATAAATGAAGAGGTGTTCATTCTTTCCTGTACGGTGAGCCGGTCAGCCCGTGCCGCCGTCCACCGAAGGAACCCGTATGTCCGCCACCCTCGCCGAGCGCCCCACCCCGGCTCAGGACCCAGCCGGCCGCGGCGGGGCCGCGCCCCGTCGCCGCACGCGGGTCCTCGCCCTGCCCGAGGCCCGCTGGGCCGCCGCGGCGCTGGTGCTCTTCCTGCTCGCGCTCCCGCTGCAACTGACCGGCGCCCCCGCCTGGAGCTGGGGCCCGCTGTACGCGGCGGCCTACGTGACCGGCGGCTGGGAGCCGGCCTGGGCGGGGCTGCTGGCGCTGAAGGAGAAGACCCTCGACGTCGACCTGCTGATGATCGTCGCGGCGATCGGCGCGGCCTCCATCGGGCAGGTCATGGACGGCGCGCTGCTCATCGTCATCTTCGCCACGTCCGGCGCGCTGGAGGCGCTGGCCACCGCGCGCACCGCCGACTCCGTACGCGGACTGCTCGACCTCGCCCCCGCCACCGCGACCCGGCTGGACGGCGACGGTGTGGAACGTACGGTCGCCACCGAGGACCTGGCGGTCGGCGACACCATCCTCATCCGCCCCGGTGAGCGCGTCGGGGCCGACGGCCGGGTGGCCGACGGGGCGAGCGAGGTCGACCAGGCCACCATCACCGGCGAGCCCCTGCCCGTACCGAAGGAGGCCGGGGACGAGGTCTTCGCCGGGACCCTCAACGGGACCGGCGCCCTGCGGGTCACCGTCGAGCGTGACGCGTCCGACTCGGTGATCGCCCGGATCGTGGCGATGGTCGAGGAGGCGTCCGAGACCAAGGCCCCGACCCAGCTCTTCATCGAGAAGGTCGAGCAGCGCTACTCGGTCGGCATCGTCGTCGCCACCCTCGCCGTCTTCGCGATCCCCCTCGGCTTCGGCGCGAACCTGACCGACTCCCTGCTGCGGGCGATGACCTTCATGATCGTCGCCTCGCCGTGCGCCGTCGTGCTGGCCACCATGCCGCCGCTGCTCTCCGCCATCGCCAACGCCGGGCGCCACGGTGTGCTGGTCAAGTCCGCCGTCGTCATGGAACGCCTCGGCCAGGTCGACGCGGTGGCCCTGGACAAGACCGGCACCCTCACCGAAGGCACCCCCCGCGTCACCGACGTGCGCCCCCTGCCCGGCGCCGGGCTCTCCGAGGACGCGCTGCTGGGCCTGGCGGCGGCGGCCGAGCACCCCAGCGAGCACCCGCTGGCCCGCGCGATCGTCGGCGCCGCCCGCGAACGTGGCCTGCACCTCGCGGACGCACGGGACTTCACCTCCGCGCCGGGCATCGGGGTGACCGCCGTCGTCGACGGCCGTACGGTCGCGGTCGGCGCCCCGTCCCGGCTCCTGGCGGACCCGGTGGAGGAGGTGGAGGCCGTGGACGCGGAAGTGGCCGACGCGGCCGATGCCGTCGTCGCGGAGCTGGAGGACGGTGGTCGTACCGCGGTCCTCGTCCGGTGCGACGGCCGTCCCGTCGGGGTGCTGGGCATCGCGGACCGGCTGCGCCCCGGCGCCGCCGCCACGGTCGCCGCCCTCACCACCCTGACCGGCACCGCGCCGGCGCTGCTGACCGGCGACAACCCGCGCGCCGCGGCCCGCCTCGCCGACGAGGTCGGCATCACCGACGTACGCGCCGGGCTGCTGCCCCAGGACAAGGTCGCCGCCGTGCGCGAGCGGGAGGCGGCGGGGCGGCGGGTGCTCGTGGTCGGCGACGGGGTCAACGACGCCCCCGCCCTGGCCGCCGCCCACACCGGCGTCGCCATGGGGCGGGCCGGCTCCGACCTCGCGCTGGAGACCGCCGACGCCGTCATCGTCCGGGACGAACTCGCCACCGTGCCCGCCGTCGTGGCGCTCTCCCGCGCGGCCCGCCGCCTCGTGATCCAGAACCTGGTCATCGCGGGCGTGTTCATCTCCGGCCTGGTCGTCTGGGACCTGGTCGGCCATCTGCCGCTGCCCCTCGGCGTCCTCGGGCACGAGGGGTCCACCGTCATCGTCGGCCTCAACGGCCTGCGCCTGCTGCGCGAGGCCGCCTGGCGCCGGGCGGCCGACGTGACGTGAGGTGACGTGAGGTGAGGGTGACGGAGCCTCCGAGGCGTACGCCCCCGAGGCTCCGGGGCGTACGCCTCAGGCGTGCCTACGCGTCAGATGCGTACGCCCCACATGAACGGCATGCCGCTGCGCGCGATCGACTCGTAGCGGACCTGCGCCCCGGGCTTCGGCGAGTGGAGGATCTGGCCGTTGCCCGCGTAGAAGCCGACATGGCTCAGGTCGGTGCGCATGATGATGAGGTCGCCGGGCCTGAGGTCCCCGAGGGAGTTGATCCGGGTCCCCGCGTTGGCCTGGTCCTGCGAGGTGCGGGGGAGCGAGACGCCGGCCTGCTTGAAGGCCCACGAGGTCAGGCCGGAGCAGTCGAAGGACCCCGGCCCGCTGGCTCCCCACACGTACGGCATGCCGACCCGGCTCTTGGCGGCGGCGAACGCCGCGGCGCCGCGCGAGGAGGCGCTGGCCTCGTTGCCGAGGTCCGCGCGGGCGCTGTCGCGGTTGGCGCGGTCCTCCTCCTGGGTGATCTTGGCCCGCTCCTTGGCGCTGAGCGTGTTGAGGAGCTGCTGGGCCTTGGCCAGCTTGCCCTGGATCTCCGTCTTCTTGCGCCCCAACTCGGCCCGGGTGTCGCGCAGTTCCGTGAGCTTCGTGGCGGCCTGCGTGCGCTGCTGCTGCACTTCGCGCTGCTGGACCTGGAACTTCTGGAGGTCGCTCACATCGCGGGCGCCGAGCTGGTCCGCGAGGGTCGCCTGGTCCAGATAGGCGTCCGGGTCGGAGGAGAGCAGGAGCTGCATGGAGGGGGCCAGGCCGCCGCTGCGGTACTGGTCGGCGGCGATGCCGCCGATGCGGTTCCGCAGCTCGTTGAGGGCCTCCTGCTTGCGGGCGGCGGTGTCCTGGAGGACCTCGACCTCCTTCTGGAGGGTGCCCGCCTTCTCCTTCGCGCCGCTGTACTTCTCGGTCGCCTGCGTGGCCTCCTCGTAGAGGCGGTCGACCTGCGCCTTGACGCCCTTCTTGTTCGGGTCCGGGAGGGGATCTGCCGAGGCGGACTGCGCCGACAGGGCGACCGCGGCCGTGGCGGTGACCGTGAGCATCGTTCCGTAGGCATTGCGCTGCGGCTTGGGACGGCGGTGGGTCGCCACGATGAGGCAGCTCCTTCTCTCTCTGACTCCGATCCGACTCGGCCGTCGGAATACTAAGCAGATTAGCTCTACTGTTCCAAGGGGGAGTGGAGTGGCCGCCGTTGACGCCCATGCTCGGCTCGATTCCGTACGAATTCGGACGGCGACGGTGGCCGGGAACCGGCTGTGCTGCTAAGCGGATTGGCGTCACGCGCCATGAACGCCGGTCCGGCCCCGGAGACTACGATGAACGCCGGGGAGCGAGGGGACGAGGGACAAGGGGAGCGGCCGTGCGACAACTGGGCGAGCTGGAGGCGGAGATCATGCACCGCCTGTGGGCCTGGGGCCGGCCGGCGACCGCGCGCGACGTGCTGACCGACCTCAACAAGAAGCGGCCCCTCGCCTACAGCACGGTCAAGACCGTGGCCGACATCCTCTACCGCAAGGGCATGCTCCGGCGCGAGAAGGAGGGCCGGGCCTGGGTGTACGAACCCACCGGCACGCGCCAGCAGTACACGGCGGCCCTGATGCAGGACGCCCTCGGCGGCAACCCGGATCCGGCCGGCGCCCTCGTCAGCTTCGTGGAGCAGATCACCCCGGAGGAGGCCGACGCGCTGCGGGCGGCCCTGCGCACGGCGAAGCGGCGGAGCGGGACATGATCGCGGCCGTGGCGCTGACCGGATACGCGGTTCTGGTGGGCGCCGTGGCGCCGTACGGTCTGGCGAGGGCGCGCTGGGCGCACCGCGCCCCGGCCGTCGCCGTGCTGGCCTGGCAGGGGCTGATGGTGACCTTCGTGGTCTCCGTCGCGCTGGCCGCGTACCACCTCGTGCTGACCGAGGAGCATGTGCACCAGGGCCTCGTCGGACTGCTCAGCATCTGCGGCGTGGCGGCGGACGTCCCGGCCGCGGCTCCCTCCGGTGCCCCGCGCGGCCCGGAGGCAGGACCCGCCGGCGGCACGGAGGCCCCGGCCGCGGACGCCGTGACGCTGCTGGTCCCGGCGGCGGTCGTGCTGCTTCCGCTGGGCTGGCTGCTGCGCACGGTGTGGCGCTCGCGCCGGGCCCGGCAGCGGCGGCTCGATCTGCTGGCCCTCGTCGGCAGCCCGGCTCCCGAGTACGGCGCCACCGTCGTGGACCACGACGTACCGGCCGTCTACTGCCTGCCAGGACGCCGCCCGCGCGTGGTCGTCACGCGCGGCGCGCTGGAGGTCCTCTCGGACGCGCAGCTCCGCGCGGTCCTCGCCCACGAGCAGGCCCATCTCGCGGGCCGCCACCACCTCCTCCACATGGTGGCCGACGCGTTCGCCCGGGCCTTTCCCGGTCTGCCGCTCGCCCGGCGGGCCGGGGAACAGACCGCGCTGCTGCTGGAGATGATCGCGGACGACCGTGCGCTGCGCCGCCACCCGCGGGAGACGCTGGCCGCCGCGATGTGCGAGGTCGCGGCGGGCCGGGCGCCGCGGCCCGCGCTGGGCGCGGGTGGTCCCGGCACGCTGATCCGGGTACGCCGGGTCCTCGCCCCGCAGCCGAGGCCGCACCGCGCGGCCTGGCTCGCCATCGTGGCGGCGTCGGTCGCGGCGCCGGTCTTCCCGCTCCTGCTCACCTGCGGGCCGACTCTCTGACCGCCGGCGGTTCGGGGCCGCCCTCCGGTGAACGGCCGGGGCCCCGCGTCCGTACCCGCTGGGACCGGGCCTCGCGGCACACGACGAGCGGAAGACGTGGTCACCGCGTGGAGAAGCACGAGCACCCGTACGGGCAGACGTACGGGTACGAGCGGGCGTACGGGTACGCCGCGGCCGCCCCGCCGGGCCGCCGACGCCCGGCCGCGGCGCGCCCCGGGGCCGGGACGCGGCCGACGCGCCCCGGGGCGGGGACGCGGCTGGTGCGGGCCGGTGTCTTCACGGTGGCCGGTACCGGGCTCGCGGTGGTGGGGCACCATGTCGCCTCCGGCGAACCGCTCTCCTGGGGCGGGCTGTTGGGCGCCGCCGCGGCGGTGTTCGCCCTTGCTCTGCCGTGGGCGGGGCCGCGCCGCTCGCTGCCGGGCGTGCTGGCGGCGACGTTCGCGGCCCAGCTGGTCGCGCACGAGATCCTGGCCGCCGCCGCGCGTACGGCCGCCGTGACGGGTGGAGCCGCCGGGCCCGCCGGGGCGTCGGAGGCGGCCGGGCAGCTGGCGGGCATGCGCCACGGGCTGGGGCATCCGGCCGCCGCCGCGAGCGGCCACGGCCTGTCCGTCGGGGACGGGACGATGCTCCTCGCGCATGTGCTGGCGGCCGTCGCGGTGGCCGTGCTGCTGTACGCCACGGACGCCCGGCTGTCGGCGCTCCCGGAACTCCCCGCACTCCCCGCCGTACTCGGCCGGCTGGCGGGCGCGCTCCGCGCGGCGCTGGCCCGCTGTCTGCGGCGTGGCCGGTGCCGCCCGGCCCTGTCGCGGGCCGGGCCCCGTCGCTCTCCCGCGCGCTTCGACACGGCGCCGGGGACCCCGGCGGACGCCCTGCTCGCCCATGTCCTCGTCCGCAGAGGGCCTCCCGGACCACTGGTGTGTGCGACGACCGCCCAGTGATCCGACCGGCGGGACCCGTGGACCGGGTGCCCGCCGCAGAGCAAGAGACGAGACCAGCCATGACCGCTTTCCGCCTGCCTTCCCGCTTGCCCTCCCATCTGCCGTCCCCGCCCCCCGCGCCGTCCCGTGTGCGGCGCTCCGGGCTGTCCGGAGCGGGTGCCGTCCTCCTCGCCGCGTCCGCCGTGGTGCTGGCCACCGCCACCACCGCCGCGGCCCATGCCGAGGTGACCGCGTCCGACCCGCGCGCCCTCGCCCGGGACGTCACGCTGGAGTTCACCTCCGAGGCGGAGTCCGCGGAGGCGGGCATCGCCAAGCTCCGGGTGGTGCTGCCCGAGGGCATCCCCGTCGACGCGGTGAGCCTCAAGAGCGCCCCGAAGGGCTGGAAGTTCACCCGTACCGAGGACGGTTACGACCTGGCCGGTACGGCCCTGGCCACGGGCACCGACGCCGAACACAGCGTCACCGTCAAGCAGTTGCCCGATGCGAAGACGCTGGCGTTCAAGACGATCGAGACCTACGGCGACGGCGAGGTCTCGCGGTGGATCGAGCTGCCCCGGGCAGGCGAGGAGAAGCCCGACAACATCGCCCCGATCCTCGAACTGAAGCCCGCCGCCGAGGGGGCCACCCCGATCGACCAGGGCGCCGGCCCCAGCGCCAGCCCCAGCCCCAGCGTGACGGCCTCCGCTCCCTCCCCCACCGCCACCCCGGCGGAGGACGGGGCCGATGACGGGGCCGCGGCCGCGGACGGGAACGGGACCGAAGGGGCCGAGGCCGCCGCCGATGACGGCGACAACGCCGCCAACCTGACCGGACTCCTCGTCGGCCTCGTCGCCGCGGTCGTGGTCCTCGGCATCGGGGCCCTGCTCTGGCTCAAGCGGCGCGGCCGGCCCGGAACGGAGTAAACGGAGTAAGAAGTCGGTTTACCCGGCCAGCCGGGCTTCGATCAGCTCCCTGAAGGCTTCGTAGGAGCCCGGCGTGGCCACCTTGATCCCACCGACGAAGAAGGTGGGGGTGCCCTGCACGCCCAGGCCCAGGCCGTCCTGCTGGTCGGCCCGGACCCGGGCGGCGGTCTCGGGGGAGTCGAGCGCCGCGTCGAACTTGGCCATGTCCAGGCCGAGTTCACCGGCGTAACCGCGGAAGGTCTCCTCCTTGGAGTCCTGCGCCTCGCCCCACGCGGCCTGCGTGGCGAAGAGTTTGCGGTACATCGGCTCGAACTTCCCCTGCCGGGCCGCTGCTTCGGCGGTACGCGCGGCCAGCTCGCCGTTGCGGTGGCCCGGCATCGGGAAGTAGCGGGCGACGAAGGTGACCCGGTCGCCGTACTCCTCCCGGAGCCTCTCCACGACGGGGTACGCGGCTCCGCACCCCTCGCACTCGAAGTCGAGGAACTCCACCACGGTCAGCTCGCTGCGCTCGGGCCGGGTGAGCCGGTGGCTGTCCGCGCGGACCGACTGGGCCTGCGCGGCGGGCCGGGCGTCGACCGCGCCGGTCCGGGTGGGGTCGTCGGGGCGGAAGGCGAGGAACGAGCCCAGGGCGGCGGCGAAGGCGGCCACGATGACCAGGGCGATGTAGACATGCTTCTTCACGGGAACCTCGTAACACTCGTAACAGGGGTGGGCGTCATGACGGGGGCCGCCGCGCGTCCCGTGCGTGGAGCGCGGCGAGGTAGGCGTTGTACTCGGTCAGCGGGTCCTTGCCGTCCCCGCGGTCGATGGTCCGGTCGACGCGCCGCGCCTCGCGGGCGTCGGAGCGCACCCACTGCACGGCGAGGATGATCGTGGTGATGAGGACGGGGATGTCCCCGGTCGCCCAGGCGATGGCCCCGGCGTTGTACTGGTCGTCCGCCAACGACGGGCCCCAGGTGCGGCCGAGCGCCGTCCACCACTCCGCGCCGACGAGGTCGGCCGAGCTCATCAGCGAGATGCTGAACCAGGAGTGGAACGGCATCGCCAGCATCAGCACGAACAGCTTCGCCAGGTACGGGGGCCTGCGCGGCCCCGGATCGATGCCGATGATCACCCAGAAGAAGAGCAGCCCGGTGGCGAGGAAATGCGCCTGCATCGCGAGATGCCCGAGGTGGCTGCGCATCAGGACGGCGAACAGCGGCGTGTAGTAGACGGCGAAGGCGCTGCCGATGAAGAGCACGCCCGCCACGGCGGGATGGGAGACGACGCGCAGACAGCGGCTGTGCAGCAGGGAGAGCAGCACCTCCCGCACTCCGCGCCGCTCGCCCCTCCCCGCCGCGGGCAGGGCGCGCAGCGCCAGGGTGACCGGGGCGCCGAGCACGAGCAGGATCGGCACGGTCATCGCCAGGACCATGTGCTGACCCATATGCACGCTGAACAGAACTTTGCCGTACGTGGCCAGCCCGCCCATGGTCGTGAAGACGGTCACCGCGAGCCCCAGCAGCCAGGAGACCGTCCGCCCGGCCGGCCAGGCGTCGCCGCGCCGGCGCAGCCGCTGTACGCCCGCCAGGTAGGCCAGCGCCAGGGCCGCGCACCCGAACGCGAACACGACGTCGAACCGCCAGGCGGTGAAGAGCGGGGTCCACGGGAAGCCGCCGAGCGGCGCGGGCATGCCGTACCCGAGCAGTTCCCGCACGGCGGAGTACGGTGCGTCCCCGCTGCCGCCGCCGGGCGCGGGGGTACGGGAGAGCCCCACGGCGAGGCCCGTCGCGGCGGCCATCAGCAGGAGTTCACCGGCGGCCAGCCGGACGAAGGGGCCGGCGCCGCCCGCGTCGAGCCGGCCGAGGGTGCGGCGTCGGTGCAGCCACCCGCACCAGCCGAGCGCGGCGAGGGCGACCGCCTTGGCCAGGACCAGCACCCCGTACGGGTCGGTGAGGAGAGCGCCGGGGGAGGGCAGCCGTACCGCCGCGCCGAGCAGCCCGCTCGCGCCCACCGTCAGCAGGGCCCAGCCGGCCAGGACGCTGAAGCGCCGGGCCGCGACGGCCGCGGCGGGGTCGCGCCGTACCGCCACCACGAGGACGGAGAGCAGGCCGCCGGCCCACAGCGCGGCGCCGGCCAGGTGCAGGGCCAGGGCGGCGACCGCCGTGTCGTGGTCGGGCGCCGCCGAGGAGTGACCGGTGAACGCGGGCGGCAGCAGCGCCCCCACGGCGGCCACCAGGGCCCACCACGCGCCGCGCGCCGTACCGGTCCCGGGGACGAGCGCGGCGAGCGTGGCGCCCGCGACCACCACGGCGGCGTAGGCGCGCCCCCGTGCGTCGGTCGCGATGAAGTCCGCCAGCGGGCCGGGGGCGAGGGCCTCGGCGACCGGCAGGGCGGCCAGGTCGGAGAAGGTGAACACCAGCGTGACGGCCGCCGCGACGGCCCACACCGCGGCGGCGACCGCGGCCCACGGGAGGTATCGGCGCCGGGCGGCGGAGAGCCGGAGCTCACGGCCGGGCAGCAGCACCGCGATCAGCAGGAGCATGCCCACGGTGGCGACGGCCGCCGCGTCCAGCACGGTCCTGGCCACGGGGAGCCCGTACGCGGTCACCCTCCCGGCATCCGGAATCCCGGCTACCGGCGGCGCGATGCCGCCGCCGAACCGGAGCGCGGCCGTGGCGACGGTCACCGCCACGGCGACACCGGCGCCGAGCAGCGCGGGCAGCCGTATCCGTATCCGCCCTACCCGTACCCCTGCCTCTGCCTCTGCTGGCGCGTGATCAGTGTTCACGGCGGGCCCGCCTTCGCCGCGCGAGCCGCGTCCAGGCCCAGCCGGACCCGACGACGGCCACCGCGCCGACGGCACCGACCAGCGTGTCCCGGCCCGAGGAACCCCCGGCCGGGGCGGCGGCCTCCGTCGCCGGAGCCCCCGGCGCAGAAGTTTCGGCCACCGGAGTCTCCGCCACCGGAGTCCCAGTCGCCGGAGGTCCCGTCACGGTGAAGGAGAGCACCCCCGAGACGGGGTGGCCGTCGGCGGAGACCACGCGGTAGCCGATCCGGTAGCGGCCGGGAGGGGACGAGGGCGCCGGACGGACCGCGACATCCTCGCCGTCCACCTCGGGCTCGCCGGCGAGGGCCGCGCCCCGGGGGCCGGTGAGCGAGACCTTGGCGTACTTCCGGGACATCGGGTCGCTGAAGGTCAGCCGTACGCGCTCGGGGAGCGAGGCGACCGAGGAGCCCTCGGCCGGGGTGGCGCCGGTCAGTTCGGTGTGGGCGGCGGCGGGCGTGGCGCCCGTCCAGAGCAGGGCGGCCACCGCGGGCAGCACGGCGCCGCGTGCCACCGTACGGGCGGCACGCCGGTTCATCACAGGCATGGGGAAGGAGCTTTCTGTCCACCGGCGGGCGGCACGGCTCGCCGGGACGGGACGGCCGTCGCCCGCTCGTACGGCCTGGCCGGCCCGCCCGTCAGGGCAGGGCGGGACCGCCGAGGAGCATCGGCCCGGAAAGGGGGAGAACGGCAGGCCGCCGACGGGGCGGCGCGCGCCCCGAGTTCCGCCGGATGATCAGCGCGGGCCGCGGCGCGGCGGTGGTGTCACGGTGGCCGACGGCCGGTCCGTGGCGCTCTCCGGGCACCGACGGCCAGACGAACAGCAGCAGTTGCCACGCGGTGGCCATCAGGGACTCGCCGCGCCACAGCAACGCCTCGGTTACACCCAGCAGCCGCGCGGCGATCACCACGGTCACGAGGTGCCCCGTGAGCATGACCCAGGGCGGGGGCCCGGCGGCGGCCGCGTGTTCCACGGCGCCGGAGAGCCCGCCGCCCGAGGGCGCCGGAGCGCCCGGGGCGGGAGCGCCCGGGGCGGGAGCGATCCCGCACGCCCCGGGCAGGGAGTACGCGGCGTGATAGGCCACCTGCGCGGCGGCCAGCGCGCTCAGCAGCTGGGCATCGGAGAGCCGTCTCCGGGTGAGGCCGACCGCGCCGAGCACGGCGACCGCGGCGACGGCCCCGTCCACGCACCACTGGGGCGCGTGCCCCTGCGCCAGCAGGTGCCCGGCCAGCGGCAGCAGCACGCAGGCGGCCGCGAGCAGGGCCGCCCGGACAGCCCGCGGCACCCCGGAGGCCGGGAGACCGGGGCGGGCCGGAAGGGCGGGACGCATGGCGGCGTGGCTCTCGATCGTCAGCAGCGGGCGGCGGTAGCAGCGGGCAGCGGTAGCGGCGGGCGGCGGTGAAGCTCGGTGCCGGTGTGCTTCGCAGCGTACCCACCGCCCCGCGCGGGGCTCCGGGCCGGTCCCACCTCCCCCGGAACAGGGCACGCAACGCCCCTCGCGTGTGAGGTGTGTCACGTCAGGGTTATGTCAGGTGACTGGCCGGGGGCCGTCAGTCCGCTCCCCTTCCATGGGTGTCCAGTCGAGCTCTTCACCCTCCCGGATCTCGACCCCCCACAGACACGGAGGAGTTGCCATGACCGAGACCCTGACCTGCCCCGCGGGTGGCGCGCAGCCGCTGCCGCAGTACCCGATGGAGCGCGCCGCGCAGTGCCCGCTGGCCCCGGCTCCGACCGCGCAGAAGCTGCGCGCGGAGAAGCCGATCACGAAGGTACGGATCTGGAACGGCGGCACGCCCTGGCTGATCACCCGCCACGCCGACCAGCGGGCCCTGCTCACCGACCCCCGCGTCAGCGACGACGACCTCGACCCGGGTTTCCCCTACGTGAACGCGCACCGGGCCGAGATCGCGCCGCTGTCGCCGCGGATGATCACGAACACGGACGCGCCGGAACACACCCGGCTGCGGCGGACCGTCAACGGCCCGTTCGTGATCAAGCGGATCGAGAAGATGCGGGAGCCGATCCAGAAGATCGTCGACGATCTGATCGACGAGATGCTGGCCGGACCGAGCGAGGCGGACCTGCTCAAGACGTTCGCGCTGCCGGTGCCGTCCCTCGTGATCGCCGAGCTGCTCGGGGTGCCGTACAAGGACCACGACTTCTTCCAGTCCAGCAGCAGCACGGTGCTGGACAGCACGGTGCCGCCGGCGAAGGCGCGCGAGGTCAGCGGCGCGCTGGCGGCGTACCTGGACAAGCTGCTCGAAGAGAAGATGGCGGCCCCCGGCAGCGACGTGCTCTCGGAGATGGGCGGGCGCGTCAAGACCGGTGAGATGAGCCGGGTCGAGGCCGTCAACATGGGCGTCGCCATGCTGATCGCCGGCCACGAGACCACCGCCACGATGATCAGCCTGGGCACCCTGGCGCTGCTGCAACACCCCGACCAGCTCGCCCTGCTGCGCGACACCGACGACCCGAAGGTGATCGCGAACGCGGTCGACGAGGTGCTCCGCTACCTGTCGATCGTGCAGACCGGGGTGCGGCGCGTCGCCAAGGAGGACATCGAGATCGGCGGTGTCGTCATCAAGGCGGGCGACGGGATGATCTTCGACCTGCACGCGGCGAACTGGGACCCGGAGGCGTTCCCCGAGGCCGAGCGCCTGGACCTGACCCGTCCGGCGCGCCAGCACCAGGCGTTCGGGTACGGGCCGCACCAGTGCCTCGGACAGAACCTGGCCCGTCTGGAGCTCCAGGTCGTGTACGGCACGCTCTACCGCCGGATCCCGACGCTGCGTCTGGACGCGGAGATCACGGAGCTGGAGTTCGACCACACCGGGACGACGTACGGCGTGCACAGCCTGCCCGTCACCTGGTGACGTCCCACGTCCCTCTCGGCACCGCCGCTCCCACTCCCATTCCCACTTCCACCCACACCCCCTACCCCCACGAACAAACAGAGGTGAACGATCATGCGCGTAGAACTGGACGAGCCGAAGTGTGTCGCATCGGGCCAGTGCGTGATGGCCTCCCCCGAGGTCTTCGACCAGCGGGAGGACGACGGCGTCGCGATCCTGCTGGAGGAGCACCCTGACGACGCGCTCCTCGACGGCGTGCGCGAAGCCGTGGCGATCTGCCCGGCCGCCGCCATCCGGCTGGTGGAGCGGTGAAACGGATCGTGGTCGTGGGTGCCTCGGCCGCCGGGCTCGCGGCGGCCGAGACCCTGCGCAGGGAGGGGTACGACGGGGCCCTCACCCTGGTCGGGGCGGAGCCGCACGCTCCGTACGACCGGCCGCCGCTCTCCAAGCAGATCCTCGCCGGGGAGTGGAGCCCCGAGCGCCTGCCGCTGCGCCCGTACGCCGATCTCGAAGCCCTCGGCCTCGATCTGCGGCTGGGCCTGGCGGCGACCGGGCTGGATCCGGCGCACCGTACGGTGCGGCTGGCCGACGGGACGCGGCTGCGGTACGACGGGCTGATCGTGGCCACCGGCGTACGGCCCCGGCGGCTGCCCGGCGCGGGCGCGCACGTGCTGCGCACCCTCGACGACGCCCTCGCGCTGCGGGACCGGCTCGGCCCGGGGCGGCATCTGGCCGTGGTGGGCGCCGGGTTCCTCGGGGCGGAGGCCGCCGCCGTGGCCCGTGGGCTCGGCGCGCGGGTCACCCTGCTCGAACCCGCCCCGGTGCCGCTGGCCCACGCGGTCGGCGAGCGGGTCGGCCGCGTCCTGTCCGGGGCCCACCTCGACCACGGCGTGGACCTGCGCACCGGTGTCGCGGTGCGGGAGATCACCGGGGACGGTGTGCTCCTCGCCGACGGCGGCCTGGTCGCGGCGGACGAGGTCCTGGTCGCCGTCGGGTCGCTGCCCAACACCGACTGGCTGGCGGCGAGCGGGCTGACCATCGGCGACGGGCTGGTGTGCGACGCGTACTGCGAGGCCGCCCCCGGTGTCTACGGGGCGGGCGACGTGGCCCGCTGGCACAACCCGCTGTTCGGAGTCGACATGCGGATCGAGCACCGTACGCACGCGGCCGAGCAGGGCATGGCCGCCGCCCGGAACCTGCTCCGCCCGGACGCGCGCAAGCCGTTCGCGCCGGTCCCGTACTTCTGGTCGGACCAGTACGACATGAAGATCCAGGCGTACGGACACCTGCGCGGCCACGAGGAGGTCGCCGTCGTGGCCGGGGACCTGGCGGAGCGCCGGTTCGTGGCCGCGTACCGCACCGGGGACCGGGTGACCGGGGCCCTCGCGGTCGGGATGCCGCCCAAGGAGCTCCGTCGGTGGCGCCAGGCCGTCGCGGCGGGCGCCTCCTGGGACGGGACCGTGCCGGACGGGGCGGCCGTGCCGGCCGAGGCCGCCTGACCGCCCGTCCACAGCTCAACACCCGACACCCAAGAAGAAAGGGGCCGTTCATGCAGGACACGCAGGACCGTACGCACGACGACACGCGGGACGTGGTGGTGGTCACCGGGGCGGGCGGCATGGGATCGGCCGTCGCGCGGCGGCTCGGCAGCGGGCGGACGCTGATCCTCGCCGACGCCTCGCGGGACCGGCTCGACCGGGCCGTCGACGCGCTGAGCGCCGAGGGGTACGCCGTACGGGGTGTGCCGACCGATGTGGCCGACCGCGCCTCCGTCGAGGAACTGGCGCGGACGGCCGCGGGCGAGGGCCGGCTGACCGCCGTCGTGCACACGGCGGGGGTCGCCGCCGCCACCTCGTCGGCGCGGAAGATCTTCGATGTCGACCTGCTCGGCACGGTCCATGTGATCGACGCGTTCGAGCGGGTGGCCGTCCGCGGCACCTCGCTGGTCTGCGTCTCCAGCATGGCGGGCCACTACGCCTCGCTGAGCCGCGAGGACGAGGCCGCCCTCGCGACGGCCCCGGCGGAGGAACTGCTCGCACTGGGCGCGGTCACCGCCGTGGGGGAGGACGCGACGGCCGCGTACATCGTGGCCAAGCGGGCCAACCACGTACGGGTGGAGGCCGCGGCGCTCGCCTGGAACCTGCGCGGCGCCCGGATCAACACGGTCAGCCCGGGGGTCATCTCCACCGCGATGTCGAAGGCGGAGGTCGACTCGGATCCGGAGGGGCACATGCTCCGCATGGTCGAGGCGTGCGGCGCGGGCCGTACCGGCACGCCCGGGGAGATCGCCGACGCCGTGGCCTTCCTGGCCGGGCCGGAGTCGCTCTACATCACCGGCACCGACCTGCTCGTCGACGGCGGGCAGGCCGGCTGGATCCGCTGGCACATGCGGCGCTGAGGAGCCGCCGGTCACTTCTCGGCCGCTCAGTCCTCCGAGAGGGCCGCGCGGGTGCCGCCCGGGGCGACGCGGGCGGTCGTGGCGGCCAGTTCCCTGACCCGGTCGGCGCCGACCGGGACCCCAGGGGACTCGAAGAACCAGCGCCGTTGCGCCTCCTCGTCCATCCCCTGGGGCCGCGCTCGCATGTACGGCCGTACGTAGCCGGAGGTGCCGGGCTCGCTGCGCCAGCTCTCGGCGAGCGTGCCGATGTCCACCGCGTCGTAGCCGATCAGGTCCAGCAGCCCCGCCACCCGCGCCTTCGCGTCCGCGTCGTCACCGGCGAGGGGCAGGGCGCTGCGGTCGGCGGCTCCGGCGGGCCGGGCACTGGTGACCAGGCGGCGGAAGTCGATGTTGTTGAACGCCTTGACCACGCGCGAGCCGGTCAGGTGCCGCTGCACCATCTCGCTGGAGGTCAGTTCGGCAGCGTCCAGCTCGGCGATGCGGTCGTCGCGCTCCGGGTAGTAGTTCATCGTGTCGATGACGATCCTGCCCGCCAGATCCGCCGCGGAGAGCCGCGCGTAGGCGTGCAGCGGGATGGTCGCCACCACGAGGTCGCCCGCCCGGGCGGCCTCGGCGGGCGTGGCCGCCCGGGCGTGCCCGCCGAGTTCGGTGACGAGTTCCGTGAGGGTCTCGGGGCCGCGCGAATTGCTCAGTACGACATCCAGTCCGGCCGCGACGGCGAGGCGGGCCAGTCCGCCGCCGATCATGCCGGTGCCGATGAGCCCGAGTGTGCGGAGCGGGGGCCGGATCTGGTTCTCGGACACGATGTCGCATCTCCGTTTCCACGATGAAGCACAGGCAGGAAAGTGAAACTCGGTGTCACAGTAGATCCTGTGTATCGCTCCTGCAATCTCCATGCGGATCGGGGTCAGCGTCCGATCAGCCGCATCTGGTCCTCCTCGTGGTGGTCGCCGGAGGCCGGGGTGAGGTGGTCGAGCTTCCGGATCTGTTCGGCGGTCAGCGTGATGCCGTCGGCCGCGGTGTTCTCCTCGACGCGGGAGACGCGCTTGGTGCCGGGGATGGGGGCGATGTCGTCGCCCTGGGCGAGCAGCCAGGCGAGGGCGATCTGCGCCGGGGTGGCGCCCGCCTCGGCGGCGACGGCCTCGACCTCGTCGACGATGCGCAGGTTGCGCCGGAAGTTCTCGCCGGTGAAGCGCGGGTTGTTCTTCCGCCAGTCGGTGTCGTCGAAGTCGTCGGTGGAGCGGATCCGGCCGGTGAGGAAGCCGTGCCCCAGTGGGGAGTAGGGCACGAGGCCGATCCGCAGTTCGCGCAGCAGCGGCAGCACCTCCGCCTCCGGGTCGCGGGTCCACAGCGAGTACTCCGACTGCAGGGCGCTGATCGGGTGGACGGCGTGGGCGCGGGCGATGGTGGCGGCCCCGGCCTCGGAGAGCCCGAGGTGGCGCACCTTGCCCTCGGCGACCAGCTCGGCCATGGCGCCGACGGTCTCCTCGATGGGGGTGTCCGGGTCGACCCGGTGCTGGTAGTACAGGTCGATGCGGTCGGTGCCGAGCCGCTTCAGGGAGCCCTCGACGGCCCTGCGGATGTTGGCCGGGCTGCTGTCGAGATGCCCCGGTCCGGAACCTGCGTGCGAGACGAAGCCGAACTTCGTCGCCAGGACGACCTGGTCGCGGCGGCCCTTGAGGGCCCGTCCGACGAGTTCCTCGTTGACGTACGGTCCGTAGATCTCGGCGGTGTCGATGAAGGTGACGCCCAGGTCGAGCGCCCGGTGGATGGTGCGGATCGACTCGGCGTCGTCCGTGCCCGCTCCGGTGTAGCCGAAGGACATCGACATCGCGCCCAGACCGATACGGGAGACGTCCAGGTCTCCCAGCTTGACGTGGATCATGATGGTCGCTCCGTTCCTCGATCGGGTACGCGTGGCTCATGCGTGCTCATGCGTGGCTCATGTGTGCTGATGCATGGCTCATGTGTGGCTCATGTCGGCACACGTGCCCGCGTACCTATTCAGCCTCGCCGTCACGCGCGCCGCGCGGCAGAGCGTGCCGTACCGGGGAACGGTGTTCAGGGGCGCGACAGGGCCCCTCACGGGTCTGCCGCGCGGCTCACCGGCGCCACCACACTGAAAGACATGACAGGTGGGCAGCACGGCGGAGGCGCCGGGGCGGGCGCCGGCGCGGGCGCGGGCGGTACGGAGCTGGGCCGTTTCCTGCGCGCACGCCGGGCCGGGGTGACCCCCGCCGAGGCCGGTCTCGGCACCGCAGGACCCGGGCGGCGCCGTACGCCCGGACTGCGCCGCGAGGAGCTGGCCACGCTCGCCGGGATCAGCGTCGACCACTACACGCGCCTGGAGCGCGGCAGGGAAACCCGCCCCGGCCCGTCCGTCGTCGACGCCCTCGCCCGCGCGCTCCTGCTCGACACGGACGAGCACGAACACCTGCGCGGCCTGGCCGCCCTCGCCGCCAGGACCGTGCCGGAACCCGCGGCCGCGCCCGGCCGGTCGGTGCGGCCCGGCGTCGGCCTGCTCCTGGAGAACCTGCGGCCCGGCCCCGCGCACGTGGTCAGCCGTACCGGCGACCTGCTCGCCCACAACCCGGCCGGACTACGGCTCCTCGCCGGGCTGGGGGACTGGCCGGCCACCCGGCGCAACCTCGCGCGGTACGCCTTCCTCCACCCCGCGGCCCACGGCCTCTTCGCCGACCGGGACAGCCTGCTGCGCGGCTGCGTCGCCCGGCTCCGGGCGCTGGCCGCCACCGACCGGGACGCCCCCGACCTCGCCCGGATCGCCGGTGAACTCCTCCTCAAGAGCCCGGAGTTCGCCCGCCTGTGGGAACGCCGCGATGTGCGGGTCAGCGGCCACGGCCGCACGGCCTTCCACCACCCCGACGTCGGCGACCTCACCCTCGGCCACCAGTCCCTGCTGCTGGAGGGCACCCCCGGCCACCGTCTGATCGCCTACTACGCCGAGCCCGGCACCCCCGAGCACGACGCGATCGTCCTTCTCGACCTGGCCGCGCACGAGCCGGAAGCACCCCGGACCGGCCGCCCGCCACAGCGCTGAGGCGGGCGGCGTACGGCCGTCGGCTCAGCCGGCGGAGGACGTCCACAGCCACACGTCACCGGCGTGGCGCGTACGGCCCCCGGCCCCGGCTCACCCGGCGGGGCGTCCGCGTCGTGCGACCGCCGTACGGCCGACCGTCGCCGCGAGCTTGCGCAGCCGCCGCCAGTCCAGGGGCGGCTGCACCGCCGGGACGCCCGGCCGGTTCCTCGGGACCCGTACGCGCAGGGCGCCGGGCTCGATGCGGCACCGTACGGGCGTGGGCAGGGCCAGCGCCTCCCCGTCGACGCCGACCTCGATCTCCGCCCGGTCGGCGTCCACCGTCACCTCGTCGGCCGTCAGGACCGTGAGCCCGGCCGACTGCCGGCCGCGCAGCAGCCCGGCCGCCTCCGCCGCGCTGTCGACCCGTACACCGAGAAGCCCGAGCGCCCCCGAGTCCAGCCGCTCGCGGAAGCCCAGACCGGCCGGGTCCTCCGTGCGGTACGGGTTGTTGCTCACCAGCAGGGCCTGCGGGCCGGTCACGGTGACCGGTGTTCCGTCCGTGGCGGTGGCGGTGGCCGTCAGCAGCGGGCCGCGCTCGTGGGTCAGCAGCTCGGGCAGCAGCTCAAGGGTGGTGCGTACCTTGTCGTCGCGGTAGGCGGGGCTCTGCACGACCGCCGCGTACGCCCCGAAGGACGCGTTGTTGACGAAGGGGTGCCCGCCCGCGAAGCCGAGGTCGACGTGGAGTTCGACGCCGTCGGTCAGCGCGTCCAGGCAGGCCGCCGGGTCCTCCCGGTCGAGCCCCAGGTCCATCGCGAAGTGGTTGCGGGTCCCGGACGAGATCACCAGGAACGGCAGCCCCCGCTCCGCCGCCACGGCCGCCACCAGGGCCTGCGTGCCGTCGCCGCCCGCCACGCCCAGCAGATCGGCCCCGTCGTCGGCGGCCGTACGGGCGAGGGCGGCCACGTCCTGATGACGGCCCGTGTCGAGCAGGAGGACGCGCGCGCCGAGCCGCTCCGCCTTCTCCCGCAGCCCGAACCTGCCGACCTTTCCGCCGCCGGAGCGCGGGTTCATGATGAGGAAGGGACGCCGGGGCGGCGCCGTCTCGTACTCCGTCATGGCCGGGGCGGGCGTGGCGCCCGTACTGCTGAGCGCGGTACGGCCCGTCCAGACGGCCAGTGCCCACAGCGCCGCGGAGACCAGGACCAGCCACAGCAGGTTCGCCGCGTCGAAGAACCCGAGGACGGTGAGCGGTGTCGCCACGGCCAGTGCCGCGGCCCCCGCCCGGGCGACCCCGCGGCGGGTCAGGACCCACCAGACGGCCGCGGCGGTGAGGGCCGTCCCGCCCACGATCACGCCGACCAGCAGCACGCTGGCGGCGCCCGCATACCCGATCGGCAGCAGCACGGCCACTCCGGCGGAGGTCAGTGAGACCCGCGCCGACCAGCGCTGCGCGGCATGGGCGCGCTCGCCGAATTCCACAACCACCGCTTCTCCCACCGATCACGCGGCCCGGTGCCCGATCGGCCCGGCGGCCCTTCACATGATCAGGCCCTGCGGCCTTTCACGTGATCACATTCGCCCAACAGCGCGACATCGTAGGGCCGGTGACCGTCCCGTGGCCATCCGCCCGCGCGCCGTGCGCCCCTGCTTGCGGGCGCGCCGTGCGCCCCTGCTTGCGCCGGTGCCTCAGGACCGGGTCACCCGCACCTTGAAGTGCTCGTTCGGCTCCTCCGACAGCACCGAGATCAGGATCCCGTTGTCGCGGTCCTCGAAGGACTGCCCCGGGCGGTACGGCGCGTCCGACAGCTCCGCGTGGACGTTCGGCCGCCGCGTACAGCCGCCGCTGTTCTCCCTGCTGTCCGCGATCGTGACCGGACCGCGCCCCGTGTCGACGCCGGCGTCCACGCGGTAGACCAGCACGCCCGGCTCGCAGACCGCCTCGTCGTTCCCGGCCCGCGTCCGCACCTCCACGGCGTACCCCGACTCCGCGGAGATCGGCACGAAGGCCATCTTCGGCCCGCCCGACGTCGCCAGCGGACCGAGCAGGTGGTCCGTGCTGCCGCGTTCCGACGCGCAGCCGATCTGCTCGTCGTCGAGCCAGCCCAGCTTCCACTTGTGCCAGCCCAGCAGATCGTTGTTGGCGCCCCAGTCCTCGGACATGATGTCCCAGTGCCCGACCGAGCCGCCGCCGTCCACCGTGTAGAGGTCGGGGAGGCCGAAGACATGCCCGTTCTCGTGCGGCAGGACCCGGTAGCCGGTGTCGCCGTACGAGCCGGAGCCGTCGTCCTGGCGGCTGTAGACGAAGGACGTGTTGGCGAGCGGTACGCCGTCCGCCTTCGGGGCGTCCGCGTTGCCCGAGAAGGTGACGGACAGGACGGTGTCCAGTGCCGAAGGGCCGGCATTGGGCGTCACCAGGATGTTGACCAGGTCGTACCCGGCGAAGTTCACCCGGCCGTCGGCGGCGGTCACGATGTCGGCGACCAACTGCCGGTAGCCGGGTTCGTACGGCGCGCCGCGCTCTATCCCGTACTCCGCGAACGGTAGCGGCATCCGCAGCCAGTCCTTGACCGGCGCCTCGGGACGGTAGTCGAGGCGCCCGTACGAACTGGTCCTGAACCACTCCGACGTCTTCGGGAAGAACTCGGCGAACCGGTCGAGCGCCTTCCCGGGGCCCGGCGCGTCCGAGAAGTCGACCATGAGGTTGAGGGCGCGGATCCGGCCGGTCGAGCGGGAGTAGCCGGGCGGTGTGGGCAGCCCCTCCGACATCGCCACGGCCGTGGCGGCGGAGATACGGCACGGCCCGCGGCCCATGTCCTTGACCGCGCCGGGCCCCGCGTGGCCGGCGACGGGGAGGGTGCCGCTCGCGCTGGTCAGGGCGGCGAGGGTGAGCGCCGCGAGACCGGCGAGAGCGCCGAGACGGCGGGTGCCGGGTCCGGGTATGAGAAGCCTCTGCCGCATGCGGCCGCCTTCCTTCTCGGCAGCCGACCGTCCTGACTGCCCTCCGTCAGATCACCCTCCGACGGCGGGCGTGTCGGCGCTCGCTGGGTGCGCCGATCGGGTATGGACCCCACGAAGTCCGGGTTGTGGCTCAGGTCACACTGATGGGTGAAATAACCGGGGACGAGTTCCCCGTTTGTATCTACGTCCCCGGAGGGCCGGGGCACGCAGACCGAACGACCACGCAAGGGGAAGGGGCGCCACGTGACCGCCACCGCCACCGCCACCGCCGCTGTCGCGTCCGGCACCGCCATGAGCGCGGCGGCCGCGGGTACGGTCGCGGCCGCCCCTTCCGCCGCCGCGGGACCGGAGGCGCGCCGCGCCCCCCGGCCGCGCGCGGACGCCCTGCGCAACCGGGAGCGGATCGTGGCGGCGGCCCGTGAGGTGTACGTGGAGTACGGCTCCGAGGCGCCGCTGGACGAGATCGCCCGCCGCGCCGGCATCGGCAATGCCACGCTCTACCGGCACTTCGCCGACCGGCACGCCCTCGTGCACGAGGTCGTCCTCGCCGTCATGGCCAAGGTTGCCGACGAGGCGGAGCGGATCGCGGCCGAGGAGGCCGACGCGTTCACCGCGCTGCGCCGCTTCACGCACGCGGCGGCCGACGAGCGGATCGGTGCGCTCTGCCCGATGCTCTCCGAGGCGTTCGACCGGAACCGTCCCGATCTGGAGGCCGCGCGCCGTCGCCTCGAAGGCGCCGTCGAAGGGCTGATGGAGCGGGCCCGGCAGGCCGGGCGGCTGCGCCCGGACGTCGAGTCCGGCGATCTCATGGTCGCGCTGTCCCAGCTCACCCGGCCGCTGCCCGACAGCCGCTGTCTCGCCATGGACCGGTTCGTGCACCGGCACCTTCAGCTCTTCCTGGACGGACTGGAGACCCCCGCCCGGTCCGAACTGCCCGGCTCGGCCGCGACCCTGGAGGATCTGCGCCGCGCCGCTCCGTGACGCGCCCTTGAACCAAGAACCAGAGCAGGCCTCAAGGCCTCGAGGCCTCAAGCAAGAGCAGGCCCGAAGCGAAGAACGTCCTGAATCCCTGACCGACCCGAACCAGCCCAGCCTTGGCAGACGCGCGGACGCGCAGACGCGTACGTACGTGCGCACGTACGCAGCCCGGCCGACGAGCCGACGCGCTGCCGAACCAAGGCCCGTCCGCGACCACCGGCAGCCAGGCCCACCAACGGGCCACACGCTGCCCGCGACGGCTTCACGCCGCCGTCATCACCCCGCAATGACTTCGTAAGTCCGGCAGCGTCGCCTGTACTTACGTACGTTTCGCCCTTTCTGCATCCTTAGGTGGATACCTCCATGTCAAAAGCAGCCGAAAAGCGGCTTCCCGCCCCAGGTACCGCAGGTGCCCCAGGGAGCCCCGGCGCCCCCGAGGCCTCGTCGGCCCCCGATCCAGGGCGCTGGAAGGCGCTCGTCTTCATCGCGCTGGCCCAGCTCATGGTCGTGCTCGACGCGACCATCGTGAACATCGCGCTGCCCTCCGCCCAGCAGGACCTGGGGATATCGGACGGCAACAAGCAGTGGGTCATCACCGCCTACGCCCTCGCCTTCGGCGGTCTGCTGCTCTTCGGCGGCCGCATCGCCGACCTGTGGGGCCGTAAGCGCACCTTCGTCACCGGCCTGATCGGCTTCGCCGCCGCGTCCGCCATCGGCGGTGCCGCGAGCGGCGAGGCGATGCTGCTGGGCGCCCGCGCGCTGCAGGGCGTCTTCGGCGCGCTCCTCGCGCCCGCCGCGCTCTCACTGCTCGCGGTGACCTTCAGCGACGCCAAGGAGCGCGCCAAGGCGTTCGGCATCTTCGGTGCGATCGCCGGTGGCGGTGGCGCCGTCGGGCTGATCCTCGGCGGGTTCCTCACCGAGTACCTGGACTGGAGGTGGACGTTCTTCGTCAACATCCCGTTCGCGGTGGTGGCCGCGCTCGGCGCGTACTTCGTGATCCGCGAGCCCGCGGCGGGCCGTAACCGCTCCGCGCTCGACATCCCCGGCGTCGTGCTCTCGACGCTGGGCCTGGTCTCGCTGGTGTACGGCTTCACGCGCGCCGAGTCCGACGGCTGGAGCCACCCCGTCACCGTCACCCTCTTCGTGGCGGCGGCCGTTCTGCTCGTCCTCTTCACGGTCGTCGAGTCGAGGGTCAAGGCCCCGCTGCTGCCGCTGCGCGTCGTCACCAACCGCAACCGCGCCGGTGTCTACCTCTCGCTGGGCCTGGCCATCATCGCGATGTTCGGCCTGTTCCTCTTCCTGACGTACTACCTCCAGGTGGTGCAGGGGTACTCACCGGTCAGGACCGGCTTCGCCTTCCTCCCGATGATCGCGGGCATGATCACGGGCTCGACCCAGATCGGCGCCCGGCTGATGACCCGGGTCCCGCCGCGCTACCTCATGGGCCCCGGCTTCCTGGTCGCGGCGGTCGGCATGCTGCTGCTGACGCGGCTCGACCTCGGTTCCTCGTACGCGGGTGTGATCCTGCCCGGCCAGCTCCTGCTGGGCCTGGGCATGGGCACGGCGTTCATGCCGGCCATGTCGCTCGCGACGTTCGGCATCGAACCGCGTGACGCGGGCGTCGCCTCCGCGATGGTCAACACCTCGCAGCAGGTGGGCGGCGCGATCGGGACGGCCCTGCTGAACACGATCGCCGCCTCGGCCACGACCTCGTACCTCGCCTCGCACGCGGCCACCGCGGGCGGCGACGCGCAGCTGCTCCAGATGCGTGCCCTGGTGGCCGGGTTCTCCAGCGCCATCTGGTGGGCGGTCGGCATCCTCACCGTCGCGGCGGCGATCGCGGTCACCCTCATCAACACCGGCCGCCCCGGCGCCGCTCCGGGCGCTCCGGGCGCGGGCGGTACGCAGGGCGCGGAGGCGGACGAGGTGCAGCTCCCGGTCGCGATGCACTGACCACAGCGCACCGGAGGCGAAACGGCCGGACGACGACGGATCTCCCCTGGCGCCGCCACTCCCAGGAGTCAGCGGCGCCAGGGCAGATCCGCGCCCGTGCCCTCGGGCTGCAGCCCTTCCGCCATCACGTGCATGATCTCGCCGAGCTGACCGACCTGCTCCGGGGTGAGCCGGTCGAAGATCGCCTGGCGTACGGCGGCGACATGGCCCGGCGCCGACCGCTTCAGCATCTCGAAACCCTGGTCCGTGAGGTACGCGTTCTGCCCCCGCTTGTCGGAGGGGCACTCCTCGCGCCGCACCCAGCCGTTCTCCTCCAGCCGCGCGATCGCGTGGGAGAGCCGCGAGCGGGTGATCTTGGCCTCCATGGCGAGCTGCGTCATCCGCAGCCGGCGGCGCGGTGCCGACGAGAGTTTGACGAGGAGCCCGTAGTAGACGTGCGGCATCCCCGCGTCACGCTGGAGCTGACGGTCGAGGTGGTCCTCCAGCAGGGTCGTCGCATGGACGTAGTTCAACCAGACGCGCTGCTCCTCGTCACTGAGCCAGCGTGTCTCCTCCACCCGGTGCTCAGCCTCGCCGGTTACTTCGCCTGGGCCGGCTCCTGTGCCGGTGGATGCCATGGTCATGTATTCCACTGTACTCATTCTTGAAAGTTAAACTAGATCTGGATAAGCTGCTGAGAAGTGAATGCTTGAGCTTTCAAATTTTGGGCCCGCGTGACCCATGACCCGGGAGTCGCCATGAACGCCGTCGCGGAGCGGATGCCCGCCCTCTACCTCTCCCACGGGGCCCCGCCCCTGGCCGACGACCCCGTCTGGCCGGGGGAGCTGGCGGCCTGGTCGGCGGCGCTGCCCCGCCCCAAGGCCGTGCTGATGGTCTCGGCGCACTGGGAGGAGGCCCCGCTCGCGCTGGGCGCCACGGAACCCGTACCGCTGGTGTACGACTTCTGGGGCTTCCCCGAGCACTACTACCAGGTGCGTTACGACGCCCCCGGCGCCCCGGCGCTCGCGGACTCCGTACGGAAGCTGCTGCGCGGCGCCGGTACGCCCGTCCAGGACGTGCCGGACCGCGGGCTGGACCACGGTGCGTACGTACCGCTGGTCGAGATGTTCCCCGAGGCGGACATCCCCGTGCTGCAGATCTCCCTGCCGACGCTCGACCCGCGCAAGCTGCTGGACATCGGCCGCAAGCTGGCCCCGCTGCGCGACGAGGGCGTCCTGATCGTCGGCAGCGGCTTCTTCACCCACAACCTCGCGGCACTGCGCCACCAGGGCGGCGGCGTACCCGGCTGGTCCGCGGAGTTCGACGACTGGGGTACGCGGGCACTCAAGGCGCAGGACATCGACGCCCTGCTCGACTTCGAGCACAAGGCCCCGGCCGGCCGCCTGGCCCATCCCCGCACCGAGCACTTCGCCCCGCTGTTCGTGACGCTCGGGGCCTCGGAGCATGAGCTGGGCACCGGCAGGAGCGTTATCGACGGCTTCTGGATGGGGCTGGCGAAGAGGTCGCTCCAGTTCGGCTGAGCGCCGGCCGGGCACGGGCGGGGTGCCTGCGCGGTGCCGGCCCGGTGATCGCTCGCTGAGCAACCAAAGCCGCATGCGGTTCGTCTTCAAGAAGTGAGCGGAGCTGCTGAAGCCGCCGGTGGCGCAACCTCGTGAGCGCGGTCGGCGTCATCTTCGGTAACTGTCCTGACCTGCGCTTCTCCGTCCATCGGAGGGGCCGGGCCAGCCGGTCGACGGCACAGGGTACTGCATGATCACAAAATCCATGCACGCCATGGGAATTCTGTCCGGATTCCAGTCGTTGTTTCCAACGGATGCAGGGCACCCGGAAGGGTGTCGCGACCTACTCAGTTCAGTAAGGGAGCTCGCATGGCAACCCGTGCCGTCGCCCGTCGTTCCGCCTCCGGCGGGGCGAAAGCGGCAAGCAGTGTTCGCGCCGTAGGCGGGGAGATCGCCGACCGCGACCTGGTCGGCATGTACCTCGACGAGATCGCGCGTACGCCGCTGCTCGACGCAGCAAAGGAAGTCGAGCTGTCCCAGACCATCGAGGCCGGAGTCTACGCCCGGCAGATCCTCGACGGAGAGGTGGAGAGCGAGGCGGGCGGCGCCTCACGCGAGGAGCTGGAGGCGCTCGTCGCCGAGAGCGAGCGCGCGAAGGACGTCTTCATACGCTCGAACCTCCGCCTGGTGGTGGCTGTCGCGCGCCGTTACCCGCGCAGCGGTCTGCCGCTGCTGGATCTCATCCAGGAGGGCAACGCGGGCCTGGTCCGCGCGGTCGAGAAGTTCGACTACGCCAAGGGCTTCAAGTTCTCGACGTACGCGACCTGGTGGATCCGCCAGGCCATCACCCGCTCCATAGCCGACCAGTCGCGCACGATCCGGCTCCCCGTCCACCTGGTGGAGGAGCTCGGCAGGATCCGCCGCGTGCAGCGGGAGTTCAACCGGGAACACGGCCGCGACCCGGAGCCCACGGAGGTCGCCGCCGAGCTGGACTCGAACCCGGCACGCGTCATCGATGTCCTGGACTGGGCCCGTGACCCGGTCAGCCTGAACATGTCGGTGGACGACGACGGGGACACGCAGTTCGGTGATCTGCTGGAGGACACCTCCGCGGTCTCGCCCGAGCAGTCCGTGCTCACGCTGCTGCGCAGCGAGGAGCTGGAGGATCTGATCGGCAAGCTCGACCAGCGCACCGCCTCGATCATCAAGATGCGGTACGGCATCGAGGACGGCCGCGAGCGCACGCTGACCGAGGTCGGCAAGCAGCACGGCCTGACCCGCGAGCGGATCCGCCAGATCGAGAAGCACGCGCTGCTGGAGCTGAAAAAGATGGCGCGGGACACCGGCTTCGACGCGGCGGCGTGACGTCGCGGCGTCATGGCCGTAGTGTCCCCATTACCCGCACTCGTTCTCCGAGCGGTACGGGACGGCCGATGCGTCGGCCCCAGAGACGAGCCCCGGCACCAACCCCCCCCAGGTGCCGGGGCTCCCTTCTGCCCCGGCACCGGCGCTGCCAGGTGTCCCCTTGGTGAGCAGCCGCCCTAAACGGTCGACGGCGGAGAGGCCGCGGAGGCCGGGGAGGCCGGGGAGGCCTGAGAAGCCGCGGAGGCCGGGGAAGATGCGGAGGCCCGGGTCAGCCGGGCCCCCAGCTCCCGCAGATACTCGGTGAGCTGGGCCGGGGCGTGCGCGGTGAACTCGCAGTCCACCAGAGCCAGGCGCAGCGCCAGCCACTCCAGGGAGTCGCCGACGGTCGTACGCAGCCGGCAGGAGTCCGGCCCGGTGGACTCGGGCGCGCCGAGATGCGCCGGCAGCCGGGCCGCCACGAACTCGGCGGGCGCCCGGAAGGTGACGTCCACGTCCACCTGGGGTTGCATCCGTGACATGGACCGGACCAGGAACTGCGCGGCGTCCCCCGTCGGCAGCTCGCGGGGGGAGAACCGGGCACCGGTGGCGAACGGCGCGCTGACCCGGTCGACCCGGAACGTACGCCAGTCGTCGCGCGCCAGGTCGTACGCGACGAGATACCAGCGCCTGCCGGTCGAGACCAACCGGTACGGCTCGACCTGCCGCTTCGTCTCCGTGCCGTCCCCGGAGCGGTAGCCGAAGCGCAGCCGCTCGGTGCCGGCGACGGCGCCGGCCATCACCGTGAGGGTGTCGGGGTCGATGGTCGTGCCGTCCCCGCGGGTGAGCGGCATCGTCGCCGTCTGGAGGGTGGAGACACGGTGCCGGAGCCGGGACGGCAGCACCTGCTCCAGCTTGGCCAGGGCGCGTACGGACGCCTCGTCGACGCCCTCGATGGCGTGGCCCGCCCCGGCGCGCAGGCCGACGGCGATAGCCACGGCCTCCTCGTCGTCGAGGAGCAGCGGGGGCATGGCCGCACCGGCGACCAGGCGGTAGCCGCCAACCGCCCCCATCGTGGCCTCGACGGGGTATCCGAGGGTGCGGAGCCGGTCGATGTCGCGGCGGATGGTGCGCGCGCTGACGTCGAGCCGCTCGGCCAGCTCGCTGCCCGGCCACTCGCGCGGGGTCTGGAGGAGGGAGAGCAGCCTCAGGAGCCGTGCCGGGGTGTCGGTCATGCGTCCATGGTGCGCGTCATCTAGGACATGTTCCGACCTGGATGCTCCCTAATTTGTGGCGCATGAGTTCACCCACCACATCCCCGGCATCCCCGGCTGCCCCGCCGGCGCCCTCTCCCACCCCCTCTTCTGCCCCGTCGTCCGCCGCTCTCGAAGCGCCCTCCGGGCGGGCTCCGGAGGCCGGTGACCGGCGTCGCTGGCTGGCCCTGGCCGTGGTCATGACAGCAGCCTTCATGGACCTGGTCGATGTCACCATCGTCAACATCGCCATTCCGAGCATCGAGCGGGACCTCGGTGCGACGTTCGGGGCGATCCAGTGGATCACCGCCGGGTACGCGCTCGCCTTTGCCGCCGGGCTGATCACCGGTGGCCGGCTCGGTGACATATACGGCCGCAAGCGGCTCTTCCTGATCGGTATCAGCGGGTTCACGGTGGCCTCCGCGCTCTGTGGCTTCGCGGTCAGCCCGGAGATGCTGGTCGGCTCGCGGCTGCTCCAGGGCGCCATGGCCGCGATGATGGTCCCCCAGGTGCTGGCGATCATCCATGTCACCTTCCCAGCCCACGAGCGCGGCAAGGTCTTCGGGCTCTTCGGGGCGATCGTCGGTCTCGGCGCGGTCTCGGGCCCGCTGCTCGGCGCGCTGCTCACGCAGTGGAACCTCCTCGGCCTGGAATGGCGCCCGATCTTCCTCATCAACCTGCCGGTCGGCGTGGCCGGAGTGCTGCTCGGGCGGCGGTTCATCGTCGAGTCCAAGGCGCCCAAGGCGCTCCGGCTCGACCTGGTGGGCGTGGTGCTGGTGACGGCCGCGCTGCTGATGCTCGTCTACCCCCTCACCCGCGGCCGCGAGCTGGGCTGGCCGCTGTGGGGTCATGTCTGCATGGCGGGCAGTCTCGGCGTGCTGGCGGTACTGGTGGCGTACGAGCGGAGGAAGACCCGCAAGGACGGGTCGCCGCTGATCGAGCTGTCCCTGTTCCGGGTGAAGAGCTTCGCCGCGGGCGTCGCGGTCCAGCTCACCTTCGGGGTCGCGCTGGGCATCTTCTTCCTGGTCTGGACGCTGTACATGCAGATCGGTCTTGGCTGGAGCCCGCTGCACGCGGGGCTCACGGGGGTGCCGTTCTCCCTCGCCGTATCGGTCGCGGCCGGTCTCTCGGTACAGAAGCTGGTCCCGCGCTTCGGGCGCGGGGTCCTCCAGGCGGGCGCGCTGACGATGATCGCGGGGCTGCTGCTCTACATCGGCGCGGCCGGACGGTACGGCCTGGAGATCCGCTCCTGGCAGATGGCGCTGCCCCTGGTGGTGATGGGCGCGGGCATGGGGCTGATCGTCGCCCCGCTGACGGACGCGGTGCTCTCGGGCGTCCCGCGCGAACACTCGGGATCCGCGTCCGGCCTGATCAGCACCACCCAGCAGATGGGCAACGCGCTGGGCCTCGGACTGGTGTCGGTGGTGTTCTTCGGAGTGGTCGACGACCGGCCGGCGAGCGCGATGAACGAGGCCTTCGCCGATGGCTTCCAGCACGCGCTGTGGTGGGTGGTGGCCGTGCTCGCGGTCATCTTCGCCATGATGTTCGCGCTTCCGCCGAAGCCGACCGCCGAGCCGACCGCTGCTGAGCCGACCGCCGATGAGCCGACCGCCGAAACGAGCAGGGAAGCGGCTACTGGCGTGGGTACCAACGCGGAATGACTGATCGTGTCCGTTGTTCGCCCGAATCTGTTTACTTTCCAGAAATGTGGGCGTAGCGTGTCGCCGAAACCACAGGTTCGGGCACGGAACGGACGTAAACCCACATGTACGCACCGGAGCGTCAGCAGGAGATCCTGCGCCTGGCCCGCGAGGGCGGACGCGTCGATGTGCTGTCGCTCGCCGAGCAGTTCCAGGTCACGGCGGAGACCGTACGGCGTGACCTGAAGGCACTCGACCGGGCCGGTCTCGTACGCCGCGTGCACGGCGGGGCCATACCGGCCGGGCGGATGGACTTCGAGCCCGACCTCGCCGAGCGCGAGTCCACCGCCGCCGACGAGAAGGACCGCATCGCGCACGCGGCGCTCGCGGAACTGCCGCAGGACGGCAGCGTGATCCTGGACGCCGGATCGACCGTCGCCCGGCTCGTGGCCGAGCTGCCGCTGGAGTGCGGGCTCACCGTCGTGACCCACTCCCTCCCCGTCGCCGCCCGCCTCGCCGACCACCCGGGGATCTACCTCCACCTGGTCGGCGGGCGGGTCCGGCACCGCACCCGCGCCGCCGTCGACGCCTGGGCGCTGCGGGCGTACGGGGAGATCCGCGCCGATGTCGTCTTCCTCGGCGCGAACGGTTTCTCCCCCGAAGGCGGTCTCACCACCCCCGACCTCGCCGAAGCCGCCGTGAAGCGCGCGGTCATCGGCGCGGCGCGGCGCGTGGTGCTGCTCGCCGACTCGGCCAAACACGGCCAGGAGCACTTCGCGCGCTTCGGCACGCTCGCCGATGTCGACCTGCTCATCACCGACAGCGGGCTCAGCCCTTCGGATGTCGCGGCCATCGAGGCCGCCGGCACCGAAGTGCTGTGTGTTTAGGAGAACGCCGCATGATCCTCACCGTCACCCCCAACCCGAGCCTGGACCGTACGTACGAGGTCCCGGCCCTCGACCGTGGCGAGGTGCTGCGGGCCACCGCCGAGCGCATGGACCCCGGCGGCAAGGGCGTCAACGTCTCCCGCGCCGTCGCGGCGGCCGGGCGTCGTACGGTCGCCGTGCTGCCCCTCGGAGGCGCCCCGGGGGCGCTGGTCGCGGAGCTGCTGGCCGGGCAGGGGATAGAGGTCGCGCCGGTGCCGGTCGTGGGGGCGACCCGCTCCAACATCGCGCTCGCCGAGCCCGACGGCACCCTGACCAAGATCAACGCGCCCGGGCCCGAGCTGACCGCGGAGGAGTCGGAGTCGCTGCTCGCCGCGGTGCGCGCGCAGATCCGCGCCCACTCCGCCGCCGCGGCCTGGATCGCCTGCTGCGGCAGCCTGCCGCGCGGACTGGCCCCCGAGTGGTACGCGGAACTGGTCGTCGGCGCCCACCACGCGGGGGCGAGGATCGCGCTCGACACCTCGGGCCCCTCGCTGCTGGCCGCGCTGCGCGAACGGCCGGATGTCGTCAAGCCGAATGCCGAAGAACTGGCCCAGGCCGTCGGACGCCCCCTCGCGACCGTCGGCGACGCCGTCAAGGCCGCCGAGGAGCTGCGCACGTACGGTGCCGCCGCCGTCCTCGCCAGCCTCGGCGCGGACGGCCAGCTCCTGGTCTCCGGGGCGGGGACATACTTCGGCTCCGCCACTGTCACCACCGTCCGCAGTAACGTCGGTGCGGGCGACGCCTCGCTCGCCGGGTTCCTGGCGGCGGGCGGCGAGGGCCCGGAGGCGCTCGCGTCGGCCGTCGCGCACGGCGCGGCGGCGGTACAGCTCCCGGGCAGCGTCATGCCGGCGCCCGGGGATCTGGACCCGGCGGCGGTCACGGTGACCGCCGACATCCCGCTCGACCGCCTCCTCAGGGAGCCCGCCTCATGACCCCCTTGCTGTCCCCACCTCCCGTTCCCCTCTCCGTCCCCCTTCTGGACCTGACCCGCGCGATAAGCGAGCAAAGGAGCCCGCGATGAGCGACATGATCACCGCGGACCTGGTCGACCTCGACCTGGCCGCCGAGACAAAGGAAGCAGCGGCCCGCTCGCTGGCCGAGCGGATGGTGACCCTGGGCCGGGTCACCGACCTGGACGGCTTCCTGGCCGACGTGGCCGCGCGCGAGGCGCAGATGCCGACCGGCCTCGACGGCGGCATCGGCATCCCGCACTGCCGCAGCGCCCATGTCGCCGAACCGACGCTGGCCTTCGGCCGGTCGGCGCGGGGCATCGACTTCGGCGCCCCCGACGGCCCCGCGGACCTGATCTTCCTGATCGCGGCCCCGGCCGGCGCCGACGACGCGCACCTCACGATCCTCTCCGCCCTGGCCCGCCGCCTGATGAACGAGGAGTTCACCACGGCGCTCCGCTCGGCGACGGACGCGACGGCGACCGCCGCACTGATCCGCGGCGAGGAGCCCACGCCCGCCGAACCCGAGGCCGCCGCTGCCCCCACGGCGCCCGAGCCCGCCCCCGAGCCCGCCCCCGAGCCCGCCCCCGAGCCGGCGAAGGCCCCGGAGACAGCCTCGGAGCAGGCACCGGAAGAGGCATCGGGAGCACAGGCGCAGCAGGCCGCCCCGGCCGCTCCCCAGGTCTTCCGGATCGTCGCGGTCACCTCCTGCCCCACCGGTATCGCGCACACCTACATGGCCGCCGAGGCCCTGGAACAGGCCGGACAGCAGGCCGGCGTCGAACTCGTCGTCGAACCGCAGGGATCCTCCGGCTTCAACCGGCTCGACCCGGCCGTCATCGCCGCCGCCGACGGCGTGATCTTCGCGCACGACGTGCCCGTACGGGAGAAGGAACGCTTCGCCGGGAAGCCGACGGTCGACGTCGGCGTCAAGGCGGGCATCAACCGCCCCGCCGAACTCATCGCCGAGGTACGTGGCAAGGCCGAGCGCGGCGAGATCAGCGACGCCGCGGGCGCCCACAGCTCACCCGTGGACGACGCGGGAGAGCCCGGCGAGGGGTACGGCACCAAGCTGCGCAAGTGGCTGATGTCGGGTGTCAGCTACATGGTCCCGTTCGTCGCGGCGGGCGGTCTCCTCATCGCCCTCGGCTTCGCCATCGGCGGCTACACCGTCAACAAGGCCCCTTCCGTCGCCGAGCACTTCGTCTGGACGGAGAGCATGAGCTGGGCCGCTCTGCTCTTCCAGATCGGCGGCCTGGCCTTCGGCTTCCTGGTGCCCGTCCTCGCGGGCTACATCGCGTACGGGATGGCGGACCGTCCAGGTCTCGTGCCCGGCTTCGTGGGCGGCTCCATCGCCCTCACCATCAACGCGGGCTTCCTCGGCGGTCTCGCCGCCGGTCTGATCGCCGGTGGCGTGGTGATGGCCATCCAGCGGCTCAAGGTGCCCGCCCCGCTGCGCGGCATCATGCCTGTCGTCGTGATCCCCCTGATCTCCTCCGCGGTCGTCGGATTCCTGATGTTCCTGGTGGTCGGCAAGCCGATCGCCTCGCTCCAGGAGGCCCTCTCCAGCTGGCTCTCCGGTCTCTCCGGGGCCAACGCGATCATCCTGGGCGTCATCCTCGGCCTGATGATGTGCTTCGATCTGGGCGGCCCGCTCAACAAGGTCGCCTACGCCTTCGCCGTCGGCGGTCTCGCCAACCCCAACGAGGGCAGCCTGAAGGTCATGGCCGCCGTGATGGCCGCCGGCATGGTCCCGCCGCTGGCCATGGCGCTCGCCACGACCGTTCGCGGCAAGCTGTTCACCCGTACCGAACGCGAGAACGGCAAGGCCGCCTGGGTGCTCGGTGCCTCCTTCATCACCGAGGGAGCGATTCCGTTCGCCGCGGCCGACCCGCTGCGGGTGATCCCGTCCGCGATGGCGGGCGGCGCGGTGACCGGCGCGCTCTCGATGCTCTTCGAGTGCACGCTGCGGGCCCCGCACGGTGGCGTCTTCGTGATCCCGCTGATCGGCAATCCGTTCCTCTACCTGATCGCGATCGCGGCGGGTACGGCCGTCACCGCCGGATTGGTCATCCTGCTCAAGGGAGCACGGAAGACCGGCCGTCCGGACCAGGCCGCCGGGGCCGGAGCCGACGGAGCGAGCGGCGCCGGAGCGGAGGCCAAGGTGCCCGTGGGCGTCTGAGCCCACCGGCCGACCCCGCCCCGGAGCCCTTCCCCGGAGGTCGTACGGTCCGTCCACCCCTGGCGGCCGTACGACCTTCCTCCCGGCCCGGTCCGCTCAGCCCCAGCCGGTCCTCACAGAACCCGCGCGCGGAGCTCCATGGCTTCGCGCGCCGTCTCTTCGGCCCCGTACACCTCACACATGTGCCGGCCGTCCGGTGTCGCCGTGTGCTCCACCTCCCACAGGCTCATCTCGGTGCCGTCGATCAGCAGGAACGCGTGCTCGTAGAGCATGAACCCCGCGTCCTTCCCCTCGACTTGGCACTGCCGGCCGAAGACCTGCGTGATGTGGTGCGCGAACGCCGTCTTCAGCAGCAGCTTGGTCTCCTCACCCGGGCAGTCCGCGTTCTCCGCGCGGCGCAGCACTCTGCGGGCGTGGTCCGGGGAGTTGTCGGGTGAGTACAACCGGTGCCGCGGCGCGGACGCCGGGGCGGGCAGCGCGCGCAGTCCGCGGATCAACGCGAGATGAGCGTCGATCTCGGCCGTGCGTTCCGACTCCAGCTCCGCGAGCAGATCGGTCGCGAGATCGTCCATGGCCGTCTCACGGCTTCGGGGTTCCTCCTCCCGGAGTTCGTCGTCCAGGCATCCTCGTTCTCCCCAGTACGCCTCGTCGCCCTCCTGATGCGGGCAGGCCGACGAGAGCCGCGGTGCCTCCGGACTGCCCGGACGGCACAGCCGCGCCGCGGCGAGCTGGGCCTCGGACTCGTCCCCGTACAGCTCATGCAGCCGCGCGCCGTCCCGGCCGGTGTTGTGCACCAGCTCCCAAAGGCTGAGCGCGCTGCCGTCGTTGAGCAGATAGGTGTGCCGGTACGTCTCGCGGTGCAGCCCCGCACTGTGGTGCGCGGAACACAGCGAGCTGGCGTGCGCCAGCGCACGGTCGAGTCGATCGACCAGTGCGTCAGGCAGGTCGAAGGAGTTGAGTGCCCGACCCAGGAGTCGCTCGAGGTGCGTCTCGGTTGTCTCGTAGGGATCGTTCAAGATGGGTCTCCAGGCCGTCGCCACATGTCACTTGGTGATTGCATAACGTAGTGCCTAGGGCTGACATCGCGTCCTAAGTTTGAGAAAACGAAGGGGGCGTACGCGAAGTTCCCGCGCGCCCCTTGCCAACTCGCCGGACACGCCCCTCAGTCGAGCTCGTACAACTCGCGGTACGAAGGGAACGTCCCGCCAGGCCCCTCGACCCCTTCCGCCGCATGCACGGCCGAGACGATCGCCCTGGTCACCACGTCCGCGCCTGCTGCCAGTATCGCGTTGAGAGCGAGCAAATCCCCCTCGGGCAGAGGCCGGACGCCCGTCGACAGCGTGAAAACAGTATCCCCGTCGTTGAGCAGATGCACAGGACGGACGGCGCGCGCGATGCCGTCGTGCGCCGTCCCCGCGAGCTTCTGCGCCTGGGCGCGGGAGAGTTCGGCGTCGGTGGCGACCACGGCCAGGGTGGTGTTGAGCGGAGCGGGGCCGTTCCGCTCGCTCAATTCGGCCAGTCGCCGTTGCGCCGCCTGATGTACTTCAGGTGTCGGGTACTCCGTACGGCCGCTGAAGTAACGTCCGTACAGCACGCCGGTCAGCGGATCGATTACGGAGCCCGCCGCGTTGGCCACGATCAGCGCGGCGACGGTGATTCCGGACTCCAGGACCGTACTCGCCGTCCCCACACCGCCCTTGATCGGCCCGACGAGGGCGCCGACCCCCGCGCCCACACACCCCTCCGCGACCGGTGCCCCGCCCGTCGACGCTGCCGCCGCTTCCACCGCCGCACGCCCCGTCGCCGCGTCGGGCCGGACCCGCCAGTCACCGCCGCGCCCCAGGTCGAAGATGCCCGCCGCCGGGACGACGGGCACCACCTGACCCGGGTCGGCGCCGACCCGTATGCCCCGCCCCTGCTCCTCCAGCCACGCCATCACACCGGACGCCGAGTCGAGCCCGTACGCGCTGCCGCCCGTCAGCACGACGGCCTCCGTGCGCTGGACGATGTTGCGCGGATCGAGCGCGTCGGTCTCCTTCGTGGCCGGACCGCCGCCGCGTATGTCCACGGCGGTGACCACTCCGCCCTCCGGGGCGAGCACGACGGTGGTGCCGGTGAGCGCGCGATCTCCGGCCACCTGGGCGTGCCCTACCCGGAGGCCCGCCACGTCGGTCAGTGCGTTATTCGATGCCATGAGCCCCATGCGTACCACGCGCTTCGGGCAGTGAAGCGCTGTACGCCGGAGAAACGGCGGAGGAGGGCGGAGCGGGCGTCGGCGGAATCGGAGGTGGGCCGCGCGCGCGTCGGCCGATCCCGGCCCCGGGCGCCGTCCGCCGCCCGTCCGCGTACGCACCGACAGCGTAGGCGCCCCCGTACTCTGGAGGTATGAGCACCACCCCGACCCCCGAGCCGGCCCCCGCGGAACAGCCCTCAGAGCCCCGTCGGCCGACCGGGCAGCCGCGTCCGCACGCCGCGCTGATCTTCGACGATCCGCTGGACCAGCAGTCCTCGGACGACACCGACGACGGCTGGGGGGACCGTCCCGCGGGCAGCGGCGGCAGCTCCGCCGATCTCGCCCGCTTCCTCGACGAGAAGCCGCCCCACCACATTTGAGGCAACCGCCCCGGGGTGGGCGCTCCACAGTGCGTCGCCAGGGCGCACGAGCCCGGCAAGATCCAGACGCGAGGCCCTAAGGCGCGCTTCGGCCCGGGCTGCTGCCGCCGGGGCCGCGCTGCGCGACCAGAGCGTCCCTGATCTCCTTGAGCACTTCCAGCTCGCTGACCTCGATGACCTCCTGCACCTCTTCCTTGGCGGCCTGCTGCCTGGCGCGCCGGGCGAGGTACTTGGCCATCGGCAGGACCATCAGGAAGTACACGACGGCGGCTGTGATCAGGAAGGTGAGAACCGCGCTCAGCACCGTCCCCCACATGATCGGAATGCCTCGGACGACCTCGCCCGCGTCGTTCAGCTTGCACGGTGCCTTCAGGCACGAGCTGTACTTGTTCAGATCCTGTGTGCCGAACGCGCCGACCACCGGGTTGATGACGCCCTTGACGACCGAGGTCACCACGTTGGTGAACGCCGCCCCGATGACCACCGCCACCGCGAGGTCGATCACGTTGCCGCGCATCAGGAAGGCTTTGAAGCCCTCCAGGACGCTTTCCTTCTCCTTGCTCACGAGTGAGCCTTTCTTCACATGTGCTGTCGGGGTGACAATCTGTTCCGCAACCTACGGCAGCGCGTGCCCGCGCTGTCCACCCCGCACACGCGATCAGGCGACGCCACAGCTCGCCGGTGCGAGTCCGTACCGCACGGCCCAGCTGCACCCCCGTCCGGAGCAGGCGTCCTAGAACCGGCCGCACCCGCGTCGCGCCGTTCCGCACCCGACTCCACACCGCGCGGATCAGCACAGCGTCACCGCCAGCCGCGAGGTGGCGCTCGCTCCGGCCAGCGCCGTGGCGGTGGCGCGCGGCACGGACAGAACGATGAGGGCCCCGCCCTCCGGCGAGATCTCCAGGGCCTTCGGGACATCCGCGACCCGGGCGCCCACCGCCACCACACGCGCCTCGGGCCCGCTCTCCCCGATCCCCGCGGATCCCGGCGGCGGCACCGCGGACGCGATGACATCGACACGGTCTCCCCGGCGCAGCAGCCGGACCGTCGCCGCGTCGGCGATACGCACGGGCGCGGACACCATTTTCACCGGCCGCGGAGTCCGATGTCCTCGGGAGGGCGGCGACGCGCTGAGGGCGCCCGGGGCGGCCCCCGCCCGGGCCTCGGCCCCCGCGGTGCCGCCGGCCGCGCCGCCGGCTCCGGCGGCGGCCAGCGCGGCCGCCGTCATGGCCAGACCGGCCGCCGCCGCCCGCCGTCGTTTCCTCAGGACCCTGCGCAGCCGCTGCCGCGATCCGCCCACGCACAGTGGAGGGAACGGCGGCACGTCGCGCGGCTCCGGCGTGGCACCGGACGGAAGAAACCGGGGACGCGGGGCGACGAGGGGAGGGTGTGCGTAGGAGGGAAGCGCGGGAGCGCGGGAGGGATCATGCGTGAAGGAACCGGACACGGCGAACACCGCCTGACGTGAGAAGTTTCTGCGGTCGCTCCTCACGATGCACCGGCCGCGGAGATCCCGCTGAGGCCTGTGGATCAGTTCCCGATTGTGGATAACTCCCTCACTCGCAAGGGTGGTTCAGGGTGCTACCCATCGAATTGCCCCGCTTCTGTGCGTAGCCTGAGCGGGAGCGCGGCAATTCAAGATCGCGCGACGATTCAAGATCAACGGGCCAGTCCAGGATCAAGACGCACCGGGGTCAGGGCAGTTGAATCCCGGTGTCGATTCCGTCCAGCGCGTGCGCGCACAGACAGTCGCGTGCGTCGTTCGACGGCAGTCCGGCCACGGCATCGAAAAGCACGGTGCGCAGCCGGTCGACGTTGGCGGCGAAGACCTTGAGGACCTCCTCGTGGGAGACCCCCTCGCCGGCCTCGGCCCCGGCGTCCAGATCCGTCACGAGCGTCATGGAGGTGTAGCAGAGCCCCAGTTCACGGGCGAGTACGGCCTCGGGGTGACCGGTCATCCCGACGACCGACCAGCCCATCGCCGCATGCCAGCGTGACTCCGCCCGCGTGGAGAAGCGGGGGCCCTCGATCACGACGAGCGTTCCGCCGTCCACCGGCTCCCATTCGCGCCCACGCGCTGCCGCCAGGGTTGTCCTGCGCCCTTGGGGACAGTACGGATCGGCGAGTGAGATATGGACGACTTTGGAGGCGCTGCCGTCCGGCAGCGGCAGCCCGTCGTAGTACGTCTGGGTGCGGGCTTTCGTGCGGTCCACCAGCTGATCGGGTACGAGCAGTGTGCCCGGGCCGAACTCCGGCCGCAGTCCGCCCACCGCGCACGGTCCCAGAACCTGCCTCACGCCCACGGAGCGCAGGGCCCACAGATTGGCGCGGTAGTTGATGCGGTGCGGGGGAAGGCCGTGCGAGCGCCCGTGACGGGGCAGGAACGCGACCTTCCGGCCGGCGATCTCGCCGAGGAAGAGAGAGTCACTGGGCGGTCCGTAGGGGGTCTCCACCTGGACCTCCGTCACATCCTCCAGGAAGGAGTAGAAGCCGGAGCCACCGATCACGCCGATCTCTGCATTCACCATCCGGTCACAGTAGCGGGACCCCCGCACCCGCATCCGGTACGGGCCTGCCGGGCCCGCGTGCGCGGGGCCACGCAAAGGACCCCGGCCGTGGGGAACGGCGGGGTCCTGGCGGTGAAAGGAGGCGAATCAGGCGGCCGAGGAGCCGCTGGAGCTGCTCGACGAGCCGGACGACCCGCTCGTCGAAGAGGAGCCGGAACCCGAAGAGGAGGACGAAGCGGACGCCGAGGCCTTGGAGTCCGAGGACGGCTTCGCACCCGAGGAGCCGGAGCCGGAAGCCCCGGAGCCGGAGGACCCTGAGGAACTCGCCGCCGCGGGCGCGCTGCTCGACGACGAGCCGCGGCTGTCATTGCGGTAGAACCCGGAGCCCTTGAAGACGATGCCGACCGCGGAGAACACCTTCTTCAGGCGTCCTTCGCAATTCGGGCACACCGTGAGGGCGTCATCGGTGAACTTCTGCACCGCCTCGAGGCCCTCGCCACACTGGGTGCACTGGTACTGGTAGGTCGGCACTTGCTCCTCCTGGCACTCTCACTCAATGAGTGCTAACGACGCTCCATAGTGACCTATTCCGAGCGATCAGTCCACTGTCACCGGGACGCGGTGACTCACGCCACGCGCGGCGACCCGTCCCGAAGCCTTCGGGGCGAGCCGTGAACGCAGTGCCACCAGGGTGGCCAGCGCCAGCGCCGTGCCCGCGAGCGGGACCACGAATCCGGCGCTCGAACCATAAGCGTCGGCGAGCTGTCCGGCGGCCGTGACCGCCGCCGCCTGCCCGAGCGCGACCGCGCCGGTCAGCCACGTGAACGCCTCGGTGCGCGCCGAGGCGGGCACCAGCGACTCGACCAGCGTGTAGCTCGTGATCAGGGTGGGAGCGATGCAGAGGCCGACCAGCAGTCCGAGGCCGGCGAGGAGCGGTACCGAGTGCACGGTCCAGAGAGCGGAGGCGGCCACGGTCAGCACCGCGTACCCCACCAGCAGCCTGCGGCGCGGCCCGGTCTTCCAGGCCACGGCGCCGCAGACGATCCCGGCGAGCATGTTGCCCGCCGCGAAGATCCCGTACAGGAGGCCGTTCATCCCGGGGTCGCCGATCTCCTCCGCGAACGCGGTGAGGGAGACCTGCATTCCGCCGAAGACCGAACCGATCCCGAGGAGGGCAACAGCCAGTACCCGCACGCCGGACACGGAAAGAGCCGATACCCGAGGGGAGCCTGAGCCGGCCGCCCTGTCGTGCCGGTCCGTCCGGGGCTCCGTGGCGCGCTGGGCTGCGAAGAGCAGGCCGCCGACCAGCGTGAGTGTGGCCTCGGCGATCAGTCCGGCCGCCGGATGGATGCCGGCACAGAGAGCGGTCGCGAGCACGGGGCCGATGACAAAGGTGAACTCGTCCGTCACGGACTCGAAGGCGGCGGCGGTCGGCAGCAGGGACGACGAGCTGCGCCCGCCCGAGTTCGAACCCGAGCCCGAATCTGGCTCCGCACCCGCACCGGCACCCGCACCCGCACCCGCTTCCGAAGCCGAGCCGGAGTCCGCCCCGGGGGACGTTTCGGCCGGGCCGAGCAGCGCAGCCCAGCGTGAGCGCACCATCGGGCCGATCTGCGGGACGGAGGCGCCCGTCGGCAGGGCCGCGGCGAACAGCGCCCAGAGCGGAGCGCCGGTCAGCGTGAGCGCCACCAGCGCCGCCACGGACGCCGCGTGGATCACCACGCCCGGCACCAGCACGGCGCGCTGCCCGTACCGGTCCGCGAGCTTGCCGCCCTGCGGGGCGAAGAGCGCCATGGAGACACCGGTCACCGCGGCGACGGCGCCGGCCACGCCGTAGGAGCCGGTGGTGTGCTGGACGAGAAGGACGATGCCGATCGTCAGCATCGCGAAGGGCTGCCGAGCGGCGAAGCCCGGGAGCAGGAACGTCCAGGCGCCCGGGGTGCGCAGCAGCCGCCCATACCCGGGGCGGGGCGTCGCGCCCTCCGCCCCGACAGCGTCCGTGCCGGTACCGGCGCCGGTGTCGACCGTGTTGCGGGACACGGCCCTTGCCTTTCTGCCGCCTGGTAGCGCGCCCCTGTACGGCCTCCGTCGGTCACGGGGCCGGGCGCAGCCGAGAGCTGTCCTCTTGCGCGGAACTGCGGTAGATACCAGGGCCCACTGAGGGGACAGCCACGGCCGCCATACGGTCGCGCCAGCACTGCGTCAGGCAGAGTTGGTCGATCAGTAGATGCAGATGATGTCGAAGGATTCCGAGAGACGCAGACGACGGACGGGGCCGATCATCTGCGCCTTTATCGTACAGGCAGGTGTCTCCTGAGCACCTGGGCAAGCCCGTTCACAGAGGGCGGACGAGGGGCGGGGCAGAGGGCGGTTACGGGGCCTTGCCGCCCGCGCCGGCCCCCGTACCGACCCCGTTGCCCGTGCCCAGCCAGCCGGCCAGCTTTCCGCCCTGCCCGACGGCCCGCAGGCGCCGTTCCGCCGCGTCGCGCACCGGGTCCGTGGCCACCACGAGCAGTTCGTCGCCGCGGCGCAGCACGGTCGCGGGAAGCGGTACGAAGCTCTTCCCGTCCCGTACGACCAGCGTGACCGCGGACCCCGGCGGCAGCCGCAGCTCCGCGACCTCCACTCCGTGCATCTTCGACCCCTCGGGGATCGCCACGGAGAGGAGGTGGCCGCGCAGCCGTTCCAGCGGCGCCGACTCGATCCCCAGGTCGGACGCCTCGGAGGAGTCCCCGAGCCGCAGCGCCTTCGCCAGCCAGGGCAGCGTCGGCCCCTGCACCAGCGTGTACACGACGACCAGGATGAAGACGATGTTGAAGATCCGCAGGCTGCCCTCCACCTGCGTGACCATCGGAATGGTCGCCAGGATGATGGGCACCGCGCCGCGCAGCCCCGCCCAGGACATCAGGGCCTGCTCCTGCCACGGGATCCGGAAGGGCAGCAGGCTGACCAGGACGGACAGCGGCCGGGCCACCACGGTCAGGACCAGGCCGACGACCACCGCGGGCAGGAAGTCGTCGCCCAGCTCGTGCGGGGTCACCAGCAAGCCGAGCAGGACGAACATGCCGATCTGCGCGATCCAGCCCAGTCCCTCGGCGAAGCCGCGGTTCGCCGGGGCGTGCGGCAGTTTCGAGTTCCCGAGGATCATGGAGGCGATGTACACGGCGAGGAAGCCGCTGCCGTGCGCCGTGGCGCCGACCGCGTACGCCGACACCGCGATGGCCATCACGGCGATGGGGTAGAGCCCGGAGGCCGGCAGGGCGACGTGCTTCAGCCCGTACGCGCCCGCCCAGCCGACCGTCAGCCCGACGACGGCGCCGATGGCCAGTTCCAGAACGATCTCGCCGACGAGGATGTACCAGTGCTCGACCGGTCCCGCCGCCGAGAGCGCGACCACCATGATCACCACGGGGGCGTCGTTGAAGCCGGACTCGGCTTCCAACGCTCCGGTCACCCGGGACGGCAGCGGGACCTTGCGCAGCACGGAGAAGACCGCCGCGGCGTCCGTCGAGGAGACGACGGCCCCGACGATCAGCGCCTGCCGCCAGTCCAGGCCGATCAGATAGTGCGCGGCGGACGCCGTGACGCCGACGCTCACCGCGACCCCCACCGTCGACAGGGCGGCGGCTATGGGCAGCGCCGGTTTCACTTCCTTCCACTTGGTGCCCAGGCCACCCTCCGCCAGGATCACCACCAGTGCGGCATAGCCGATGACCTGGGTCAGTTCGACGTTGTCGAACTTCACGTGGAAGAGGCCGTCCTGCCCTATGACGACACCGATCCCCAGGTACAGCAGCAGGCTGGGGAGGCCGCTCCGCGACGAGATCCGGACGGCGGCGACCGCGATCAGCAGCACGAGCGAGCTGATGAGCAGCAGTTCATTGAGATGGTGGACAGACAGCGGCCGATCCTTCCCCTCGCGCACGCCGGATCGTTCCTCCGGGCGCCGGTACTTCGTTACCTTACCTAATCTTTAACGTTTTCTTGACGCTTTCGATCGCCAGTACGAGCGTTGATGTGATTTCCATCGCGGTCGACGGGGGCGTCAGGCGTACGAGGCGGTACGACAAGGGCGAAGGGTGGTGAATTAGCGGGGGAATCCATGTGTCAGTCTCTGTGTGATCATTCTGTGATCGTCGGATCAGTCGCACTACATGACACCGAGTCGGGGGCGTGGAACCCCTGCGCCTATGGTTGCTCCAGCATTCCAGGACCACCCTGCCCCTCGAAGGACAGCGATGCCCGCCAACACAGCCCCCCCTTCCGTCAAAAAGAAGGGGCGACGCGCCCGTCTGATCGTGATCGTCCTGGTGCTGGCGCTTGTCGCGGGTGTCGGCTATGGCGCGTTCTGGGGCGTCAGTACGGTCCGTGCCTCCTTCCCCCAGACCACGGGGAAGGTCACGCTCAAGGGCCTGTCAGGACCCGTGGACGTCCGGCGCGACAGCTATGGCGTCCCGCAGATCTACGCGAACAGCGACGCCGACCTGTTCCGCGCGCAGGGGTACGTCCAGGCGCAGGACCGCTTCTGGGAGATGGACGTACGGCGGCACATGACCGCCGGCCGGCTCTCCGAGATGTTCGGGAAGGATCAGGTCAAGACCGACACCTTCCTGCGCACCCTGGACTGGCGCGGAGTCGCCCAACGCGAGTACGACACCGTGCTGTCGGAGGAGACCAAGAAGAACCTCCAGGCGTACGCGGACGGCGTCAACGAGTACCTCAAGGGCCGTGACGGCAAGGACATCTCGGTCGAGTACGCGGCCCTGAGCTTCACCAACGACTACACGCCCGAGAAGTGGACCCCGGTTGACTCGGTGGCGTGGCTCAAGGCGATGGCCTGGGACCTGCGCGGCAACATGAAGGACGAGATAGACCGTTCGCTGCTGACCAGCCGGCTGAGCGAGCAGGAGATCAAGGACCTGTACCCGGCGTACCCGTACGACCGGAACAAGCCCGTCGTCAGCGAGGGCGGGATCGACCCGGTCACGGGCGCGTACGACCCCAAGGCCCAGCCCGCCGGTGACAGCGCGGGCACCGACGGCGGAACGGGGACGGGCACAGGAACCGGCACAGGAACCGGCACAGGCACCGGCGGCAGCATAGGCACGGACGGCAGTACGGGCACGGGTACCGGCACCGGCACCGGAGTCAGCACCGACGGAGGCGTCGACCAGGCCGGCGCCGCCACCCAGGGCTTCGAGGCGCAGCTCGGCGCCCTGTCCGGCACCCTGGACGAGATCCCCTCCCTGCTCGGCCCGAACGGCAGCGGCATCGGCTCCAACTCCTGGGTCGTCTCCGGCAAGTACACGACGACGGGCAAGCCCCTCCTCGCCAACGACCCGCACCTCGCGCCGCAGCTCCCCTCGCTCTGGTACCAGATGGGGCTGCACTGCCGCAGCGTCTCGGAGACCTGTAAGTACGACGTCGCCGGTTACACCTTTGCCGGACTGCCCGGAGTGATAATCGGTCACAACCAGGAGATCGCCTGGGGCTTCACCAACCTGGGTGCCGACGTGACCGATCTCTACCTGGAGAAGGTCAGCGGCGACACGTACCAGTACGGCTCGGAGAAGAAGAAGTTTAAGATCCGCCACGAGACCATCAAGGTCGCCGGCGGCGCCAGCAGGAAGATCACGGTCCGCTCGACCGACCACGGTCCCGTGGTCTCCGACCGCAACAGCGAGCTGGAGAAGGTCGGGGAGAAGGCGCCGGTGGGCGACGTCGCCCCGGACCGGGGCACCGGCTACGCGGTCTCCCTGGAGTGGACCGCGCTCCAGCCCGGCAAGTCCATGGACGCCGTCTTCGAACTCAACAGGGCCAAGGACTTCGCCGGCTTCCGCAAGGCCGCCGAGCACTTCGAGGTCCCCTCGCAGAACCTCATCTACGCCGACGAGAAGGGCAACATCGGTTACCAGGCGCCCGGCCGGATCCCGGTCCGGGCCGAGGGCGACGGCAGGATGCCGGCGCCGGGCTGGGACCCGAAGTACAAGTGGAAGGGGTACATCCCCTTCGACGAGCTGCCGTACGAGTACAACCCCGAGCGCGGCTACATCGTCACCGCCAACCAGGCCGTCGTGAACGCGGAGAAGTACCCGTACCTGCTGACCGAGGACTGGGGCTACGGCGCCCGCAGCCAGCGGATCAACGACCTCATAGAGTCGAAGACCAAGGACGGCGGGAAGATCTCGACCGACGACATGCAGACCATGCAGATGGACAACACCAGCGAGATCGCCAAGGTGCTGATGCCGTATCTGCTGAAGATCGATGTCCCGGACCCGGCCATCCGCGAGGCGCAGAAGCTCCTCGAAGGCTGGGACTACACCCAGGAGCCCGACTCGGGTGCCGCCGCCTACTTCAACGCGGTCTGGCGCAACGTCCTCAAGCTGGCCTTCGGGAACAAGCTTCCCAAGGAGGTACGCGTCAAGGGTGAGTGCCTCAATGTGCGTTCCGCCGACTCGACCGGTCCGGTGGACGGCCAGGACCAGCTCGTACGGGAGTGCGGCCAGCGCGACCCCGAAGAGGCGCAGCCGGACGGTGGCGACCGCTGGTACGAGGTGGTGCGCGGCATCATCAAGGACGAGGACAACTCCTGGTGGAGCTCTCCGAAGAGCCGCAAGGACGTCGCCACGACGACCCGTGACGGGCTCCTGAAGCGCGCCATGACGGACGCGCGCTGGGAGTTGACGGCCAAGCTCGGCAAGGATGTCTCCAGCTGGAGCTGGGGCCGTCTGCACCAGCTCCAGCTGGAGAACCAGACCCTCGGCACCGAAGGTCCCGGTTTCCTCAAGGAGATGCTCAACCGAGGCCCGTGGAACCTCGGTGGCGGCGAGGCGGCGGTCAACGCGACCGGCTGGAACGCGGCGGGCGGTTACGAGGTCGTCTGGGTGCCCTCCATGCGGATGGTCGTCAACGTGGGGGAGTGGGACAAGTCCCGCTGGATCAACCTGACGGGCTCCTCGGGGCACGCGTACGGCGCGCACTACACCGACCAGACGGACAAGTGGGCCAAGGGCGAGCTGCTCGACTGGGCCTACACTCCCAACGCGGTGCAGAGCGCCACGAAGGACACGCTGACGCTCGAACCGTAGGGCGCGGGCTCGACGGGCTCCACGGGCTCGCGGGCTCTTCCGGCGCTCGGCCCGCCGGGTTCACCCGGTCACCCGGGCTGTCCCCCGGTCACCCGGTCATCGGGCCGTCGGACGATCGGAAGCGTCTGACGCCCTCCGGTGTCACCACGGCTTGTACGGGGTGGTCGTGCGGTTCCTCCGGGACCCGCGCGACCACCTCGTTCGCGTACAGCAGCACCACGAGGGACGGCGCGGCCCCCGCACGTGCCAGCCGGCTCAGCACCCGGTCGTACGAGCCGCCGCCCCGGCCCAGCCGCATCCCGCGCCCGTCCACCGCGAGGCCGGGCAGCAGGACCGCCTCCGCCTCCAGGACGGCCTCCGGGCCCAGTCGGGGCCCGTCGGGTTCCAGCAGCCCCCGTCCGGCCCTCACGAGCCGTTCAGCGCCCTCGTAGCGGGCCCAGTCGAGATCGTTGTCGGTCAGCAGCACCGGCAGCAGGACCCGGACGCCCCGTGCGCGCAGCGCGTCGAGCAGTGCGCGCGTGCCCGGCTCGCGTCCGACCGACACGTAGGCCGCGACGGTACGGGCGCGGGCGAGGTCCGGCAGGTCCAGTGCCCTCCGGGAGAGAACCTCCGCGGCCTTCCGTACGTCTTCACCGGACAGCATCCCGCGCGCGGCGAGGAGTTCACCTCGCAGAACGCTCTTTCCCGGCGCGCCGGGAACGTCGTCGCTCATAGGGCGTCACAAACCTCTCGTATCTCTCCTATGGGCTTGCATGAGGCGAAAGTTAACCGAAACATCATCTTCCGCCCATAATCACCGGATAGGCTCCGCGCCATGACTCATTCGCCCTCCAGGATCACCAAGGCTGTCATCCCCGCCGCCGGCCTCGGCACCCGGTTCCTTCCCGCCACCAAGGCCACGCCCAAGGAGATGCTGCCGGTCGTCGACAAGCCGGCGATCCAGTACGTGGTCGAGGAAGCGGTGGCCGCGGGGCTTTCCGACGTCCTCATGGTCACCGGCCGCAACAAGCGCCCTCTTGAGGACCACTTCGACCGGAACTACGAACTGGAGCAGGCGCTGACCCGCAAGGGCGACGCCGGGCGCCTCGCGAAGGTCCAGGAGTCCAGTGACCTCGCCACCATGCACTACGTACGCCAGGGCGACCCCAGGGGCCTCGGGCACGCCGTCCTGTGCGCCGCCCCGCACGTAGGGGACCAGCCCTTCGCGGTCCTGCTGGGCGACGACCTGATCGACCCGCGCGACCCGCTGCTCGCGCGCATGGTCGAGGTCCAGGAGCGTGAGGGGGGCAGTGTCGTGGCCCTCATGGAGGTCGATCCGGCGCAGATCCATCTGTACGGCTGCGCCGCCGTGGAGCCCACGGGCGACGCCGACGTGGTCAAGGTGCACGATCTGGTCGAGAAGCCCGACGCCGCCGACGCCCCCAGCAACTACGCCATCATCGGCCGCTATGTGCTGGACCCCGCCGTCTTCGGCATACTGCGCACGACCGAGCCGGGCCGCGGGGGCGAGATCCAGCTCACCGACGCCCTCCAGCAGCTCTCCGCGGACGAGAAGGTCGGCGGACCGGTCCACGGCGTCGTCTTCCAGGGGCGGCGCTACGACACCGGTGACCGGGGCGACTATCTTCGTGCCATTGTCAGACTCGCGTGCGAACGTGAAGACCTGGGCCCGGACTTCCGGACCTGGCTCCGCAGTTACGTCAGCGAGGAGATGTAGCACTTGAGCAGCTCGGCAGAACCGGCACCCGCGCCTGCCCCGGACCCGGCCGCCGCCCCGGCCTCCGGGCAGGACCGCCTCTGGTCGGTGGAGGACCATCTCGCGGACATCCTCGCCGCGGTCCGTCCGCTCGACCCCATCGAGCTGCAACTGCTCGATGCCCAGGGCTGCGTCCTCGTGGAGGACGTCACGGTTCCGGTCGCGCTGCCGCCGTTCGACAACAGTTCCATGGACGGGTACGCGGTCCGTACGGCCGACGTGGCGGGGGCGACCGAGGAGTTCCCCGCCGTGCTGACCGTCGTCGGGGACGTGGCCGCGGGCAGCGGCGCGCTCCCCGAGGTCGGCCCCGGGCAGGCCGCCAGGATCATGACCGGAGCCCCGCTGCCGCCCGGCGCCGAGGCCGTCGTCCCGGTCGAGTGGACCGACGGCGGTACGGGCGTCGGCGCGGCCACCTCCATGCGGCCCGCCGGGGAGGGAGGGGCCGGCGCGAGCGGTGAGGTACGGGTCCACCGCTCGGCCGAGGCCCGCGCCCATGTCCGCGCCCGCGGCAGCGATGTGGGCGCCGGCGACCTCGCCCTGAAGGCCGGTACGGTCCTCGGCCCGCCGCAGATCGGCCTGCTGGCCGCCATCGGCCGGGGCAGGGTCCGGGTCCGCCCGCGCCCGCGCGTGGTCGTCCTCTCCACCGGGAGCGAGCTGATCCAGCCGGGCGAGTCGCTCGGAGAGGGCCAGATCCACGACTCCAACAGCTTCGCCCTCACGGCCGCCGCCAGGGACGCGGGCGCCCTCGCCTACCGGGTCGGCGCCGTCACCGACGACGCGGAGACCCTGCGTGCCACGATCGAGGACCAGCTCATCCGCGCCGACATGGTCGTCACCACGGGCGGCGTCAGCGTCGGGGCGTACGACGTCGTCAAGGAGGCGCTCTCCTCCGTGGGGGACGAGGACGAGGCGGGCAGCGGTATCGACTTCCGCAGAGTCGCGATGCAGCCCGGCAAGCCGCAGGGTTTCGGCTCGATCGGCCCGGAACACACCCCACTGCTCGCGTTCCCCGGCAACCCGGTGTCGTGCTACGTCTCCTTCGAGCTGTTCGCCCGCCCCGCGATCCGCGCCCTCATGGGGCTGGAGGACCTGCACCGCCCGACGGTCGGGGCGACGCTCAAGGCGGAGGGGACGCTCTCGTCCCCGGCGGGCCGCCGCCAGTTCCTGCGGGGTACGTACGACGCCGAGGCGGGCGCCGTCGCCCCGGTCGGCGGCGCCGGCTCCCATCTCGTGGCGGCCCTGGCCCACGCGGACGCGCTGATCGTCATCCCCGAGGAGACGGTCACCGTCGAGCCGGGCACGGAGGTCGAGGTGGTTCTGATCGGCTGACGCCCCGGTGTGGCGGTACCGTATCTGCCCACACAGGCCCTGTCGGGCCCGGACCGGGAGCGCCACAGCGAATGACCGTGTTTTCCCGGGGGGCGACCCCCGGACACCCTCAGCAGGCCGACCAGAGCGGCACGAGCGGTCAGGACGGCCTGACCGATGCGGGACAGGACCGCCTGACCCACATCGACGAGTCGGGCGCCGCCCGGATGGTCGACGTCTCCGCCAAGGAGATCACGGCGCGCACCGCACGCGCCAGCGGCCGGGTACTGGTCTCGCCGCGCGTCGTCGAGCTGCTCAGGGGCGGGGGAGTACCGAAGGGGGACGCCCTGGCCACGGCCCGTATCGCGGGCATCATGGGCGCCAAGCGGACCCCGGACCTGATCCCGCTCTGCCACCCGCTGGCCGTCTCGGGCGTCACGCTCGACCTCTCCGTCGCGGACGACGCGGTCGAGATCCTGGCCACGGTGAAGACCACGGACCGCACGGGCGTCGAGATGGAGGCGCTGACCGCCGTCTCGGTGGCCGCGCTGACAGTGGTCGACATGGTGAAGGCCGTCGACAAGGGCGCGGTCATCACGGACGTACGGGTCGAGGAGAAGACCGGCGGCAGGTCCGGCACCTGGAGCCGTCCGGAAGCGGCCGGTGACGCGGCGCCCGGAGGCACGGCATGAGCACCACGCCATCCGGGCCGCCCGCACCGCGCGGCGGCGCCTCCCCGGCGCCGTACCGGGCCCTGGTCGTCACGGCGTCCAACCGGGCGGCCGCGGGCGTCTACGCCGACAAGGGCGGCCCGCTCCTCGCCGACGGCCTCGGCGCGCTCGGCTTCGCCGTCGACGGCCCCCGGGTCGTCCCCGACGGCGACCCGGTCGAACAGGCCCTGCGCGACGGCGTGGCCGCCGCGTACGACGTGATCCTCACCACCGGCGGCACGGGCATCTCGCCCACCGACCGCACCCCCGACGCCACGCGCCGCGTGCTCGACTACGAGATCCCCGGCATCCCCGAGGCGATCCGCGCCGAGGGCGCCACGAAGGTCCCCACCGCGGCGCTCTCCCGCGGCCTGGCGGGCGTCGCGGGGCGGACCCTGATCGTGAACCTGCCCGGCTCGACCGGCGGCGTGCGCGACGGACTCGCCGTGCTCGACCGGCTGCTGGTCCACGCCGTGGACCAGCTCCGCGGCGGCGATCACCCCCGCGTCTCCGGATGAACCCGGCCTGGCCCGCGATGCTGGTGGACGGCGAGGTGACCCTCCGCCCCATAAGACTGCGCGACCAGCGCGCCTGGCGTGAGGTGAACCGGCGCAACCGTGACTGGCTGCGCCCGTGGGAGGCGACGATTCCGCCGCCTCCGCCCGGCGGCCCGGTCGCCCAGCGCCCGACGTACCGCCAGATGGTCCGCCATCTCCGCGCCGAGGCCGGCGCGGGCCGGATGCTGCCGTTCGTCATCGAGTACCAGGGGCGGCTGGTCGGTCAGCTCACGGTCGCCGGGATCACCTGGGGCTCGATGTGTTCCGGTCATGTCGGCTACTGGGTGGACCGCGAGGTGGCGGGCCGCGGCGTGATGCCGACGGCCGTCGCGCTCGCGGTGGACCACTGCTTCCGGATGGTCGGGCTGCACCGCGTCGAGATCTGCATCCGCCCGGAGAACGGGCCCAGCCGCCGCGTCGTCGAGAAGCTCGGCTTCCGCGAGGAGGGGCTGAGGCCCCGCTATCTCCACATCGACGGGGCCTGGCGGGACCATCTCGTCTATGTGCTCACGTCGGAGGAGGTCCCCGAGGGGCTGGTCCACCGGTGGCACCGGGCCCGCCCCGGAACGACAAGAAAATAAAACACTTATTCGATATCGCGTTCCATACGAACATAAACCGATACGAACAATCATAAAAAAAGTCCGTGGTATCAGCCGGATCGTGCGACACACCGGCTCAATTGGCCGATGCCCTCGTGCGAACCCCTCTACGGTGTGAACCGTGAGCAGCAGCGGCCTCATCTACGCAGTCATCGTCGGGGCCTGGGCCGCCTATTTGGTGCCGATGTGGCTCCGCAGGCAGGACGAGCTCAATGAGGCGCGTCCGACGGAACGCTTCAGCACCGCCATCCGGCTGCTGTCCGGACGGGCGGCCATGGAGCGCCGTTACGCCAAGGAGCTTCAGGGGCGGGCCGCCGAAGGGGCGGGGACCGACGCGGAACCGGAGAGCCGTACGGAGTCGATGAGCTCCGTCGACGTCCGGTCCTTCGCCGCGCCCCCGGACCACACCGAACTCCGGATGAGCGTCCGCGCGGAGATCCCCGCGCCGGCCAGGCCGGTACAGCCCAGGTCCGCGGCGCCCGTTCCCGCGCCCCACCCCGCGCCCCACCCCGAGCTCCGTCCGGCCCCCGAGCGCCCCGCGGCCAAGCGGCGCACGCGTCCCGCGGGCACTCCGGCCGAACGGGCCCGGCGCGCGCAGCGCCTCCAGGTCCTCGCCCGCCGCCGGCGCACCACCATGATCCTCTTCCTCTCCTTCACCCTCGGTGCGATCGTCGCGGCCGTCGGCGGGCTGGGCTTCCTCTGGGCGCCCGCGGTCCCGGCCGTACTCCTCAGCACGTACATCGTTCACCTGCGCGGCCAGGAGCGGCGCCGCTTCGCGTTCACCATGGACCGGCGCCGCGCCGAGGCCGCCGCCCAGCGGCTCCGCGAGAACCGCGCCCCCCGCCGGCAGCCGGCCGCGCCCGCGGCCGGCGAGCCCGAACAGGAGCCGGAACCCTGCCCCGAGCCCGAACCGGCCGTCACCGTCTCCCCCCAGGAGGCCGGCCGCCGCGCCTTGGTCGAGCAGACCGACCACGCGGAGTGGGTGGACCAACAGCGCGAACGCGGCCCCGCCCGCGGCGAGAGCTGGGAGCCGGTCCCGGTCCCGCTGCCCACGTACGTCACGGCCCCGGTCGCCCCGCGCGCCACCGGCGGCGTGGAGGTCGGCGACCCGGAGACCTGGAGCGCGGCCCGCTCCTCCACCGCCGAACCGGCCACGGACACGGCCCCCTCCCCCCGCACCCCACCCCCACGCCGCACCCGCGACCACGGCAGGACCCCGCTCTTCGACCAGTACGACGAATCCGACGACCGCCCCCGCGCGGCCAACGAGTAACCACCCGCCGCCACCCCACGGCCGACCGACGGCCCGCCCACCGTGACCAGCGGCTGACGGATTTCCGGGCACGGGCGACAGGGTGCTAGAGTTTCACTCGTTGCAAGGGCCTGTGGCGCAGACTGGTAGCGCACCTCGTTCGCATCGAGGGGGTCAGGGGTTCAAATCCCCTCAGGTCCACAGCAGCTCAAAGCCCCTACCGGGGAAACCCGGTAGGGGCTTTCTGGTGCCGTACAGCAGCGAAGTACAGCAACTACATCTGATCTTGAGCGTCGAGGTGCTTGCCGAGCTTCCGCGCGCCTTGCGGGTCGCCTCGGACGGGATGTGGGTGTACCTTTCCATCGTCACGGCGATCTTGCTGTGTCGGCACCGACCAGGGCTCGCGCTTGTGCTTCCTGCCGGACCGGACCTTGACGAGCCCGGCGACGTTCTTGGTGATCAGCTCTTCCGCCGTGGCGTTGGTGAGGGCGGACCGGAGAACCGTTCACGCGTACTGCACCGTACGGCGAGAAGGCACTTGCCCGCAGCAGTCCCCGGCCGTGCAGCCACGTTTGAACGGTAGCGGTTGCTCGTTCTCCGGGAGCCCTCAGATGTCCGAGGTGATGTCCTCGTCCGGGGTGCTGGGGGCGACGTACACGGTGTGGACGCCCCAGGCGTGGCGCAGCCGTTCGGCGGACGCGGCCACGTCTGCCGGTTCCTGACCGGGTGCGAGGCGGAGCCGGAACCGTAGCCCGGTCTCGGTGGGCCGGATGATTCCCCGCCGGGGCGGTACGGGCTGTATCTTCCGCCGGGTGGCGTCCCGTACGGCCAGCGCCCGGAGGCGGGACGGCGGGACCGTGAGACCGCAGGCGTCCATCACGTATCCGTACGAGGTCAGCAGGCGTACGACGGACAGCGGAAGGCCGAGGACGCCCAATACACGGCCGGATGCCGCTGCCGGGCCCGGACGGCCCCGGCGCCGACCATTGACGCCCCCGAACGACCACACCCGTCCGCGTTGAGCCCGCACCTCTTCGCTCGACGACAACTCCCGCCCGCGCCGTAGGCTCACCTCCATGCCGGCATAGGACAGCCCCCAGAGCACCGTCAAGCACTGGAAAGAATGCACCGACGTGTACGACTTCCTGGACCAGATCCGCCTGCGGCCCGGAATGTGGTTGCCGGTCGGCTCACTCCAGCACCTGCAGTCCGTCCTCACCGGCTACCGTGTCGCACTCGCCGTGCACTCCATCCGGGAGCCCTTCGCCTTCTGGCCCGAAGAGGACTTCACCACTTGGCTCCACGAGCACTACGGAATATCCAGCTCCCTCACCTGGGCCGCAGAGATCGAGCGCCGCACACCGGCCGACTCCACGCCGGTCAAGGAGTTCTTCCGGCTCCTGGACCACTTCAGGCGCGACACACATCAAGAGCCTGTCCCACAGGACATGACGGACCGCCTCCCTGGCATCGAGTACATGAGCAACACCTTGTGACCCTCTTCTGGCGACGCCACCTTTTCACCAAAGCCGTCCAGCAACTTGAAGACCGCGGCTTCCACGCCGTCCGCCTCGCAGCGAACGGATGGTCAACGGAAAGGGACATGCACTGAGCCGTCGCCGCAGCTCTGCAGTTCCCCGACCACTACGGCCACAACCTCGACGCGCTCAACGACTGCCTCGGCGACGTGGTCTGCTTCGGCCCCTATGACGATTCAGCTGAGGGCGCCGGACTCGTACTGTCCTTCACCGATTACGATCATTTCGCCGACGCATACCCGAGAGCAGCCCAGATCGTGCTGGACGTCATCGCTGACCAGGCCCGCCGGGCGGCGGTAGTCCAGCGCCGCTTCTTCGCCCTGGTCCACAGCAACGACCCCGACATCCGCTTCGAACCCGTCGGGGCCACCACCGTCATGTGGAACAGCGACGAATGGCTCGACTCCAGCCGCCGTTAAGAGTACGGCCTGGGCTGCACCGAGTACGGCACCCCATGGCGGCGGCACTCGTTATCTGGCCGTGGCCTCCCAAACAGCGGTGACACACCCTTCCACCCAGTGCCACCGCCCCTTCACCTCACCGTGCTCCCAGAGCGTCCGGATCCGCTGAAGCTCCGCATCAGGCGGGACGTCCAGAGCAACCATCCGGAAGTGATCGATCCTCTCCCCGGTTGTTCCGAGGCGGCGAAAGGTCTCCAGCACGCCGTGCCGAGCAGCGGTCGAGCCGACATCCTTCACCACCAACCGGATCGTGCAGTTCTCCGAGGCTTGACTGTCTCTGCAGCCCGATGCACGTCCTCGTCGTCGGTCTCCACCCGGACGATGTCCCGACGCGCGACCTCGCGCACGAGCTACGGAGTGTTGTCCGACCGCACCGTTCCATCGCCGAGGTCCACCGCCCACAGACTCTCGACACTCGCCAACGGCGGGCCGTCCTCGCCCACTTCCAGCCGGATATGGACCTTCACTGGTTCTCGCTGATGCTCGTCACCCCCCCGTCATCCACATCTCGTCCAAGCTCTGCGACGTCTGGCCGCAGTTCCGAACCCCGGCGTACTTCACACTGGTCCGGACCGCGCGGCTGCTGTCAGTGGCCTCTGTCAGGATTCCTCGGTCAACACAGTGATCGGGAGAGACTATGGGCACTTGGGACGTCGGCCCCTTCGACAACGACACCGCAGCGGACTTCTGTGGCGCCCTTGACGGGGCAGCCGCAGATGAACGCAAGAGCATCGTTCGCGGTGCTCTCACACGTGTGATCGACACCGCGGACCACCTCGAAGTATCCGAATCGGAGGTAGCCGTGGCCGCGGCCGCCCTTGTCGCGGCGCAGTGTCCCGGGGGTGAGCCTGCTGATCCCGTTTTTGGGCCGGAAGAGCTCCTTCCTGATTTCACCGGCATGCGCGATCTGGCACTTCAGGCCCTCGACCGTGTCATGACCGAGCCGTCCGAGCTGATGGAGCTGTGGGACGAGTCGGATGGCGCCCCCTGGCGCGCGAACGTCCGCCAGTTGCAGAACGTGCTCCTGCCACAGCCTCCTGGAGAGCAGCTCGGCCTGATCTGACCGATCGCGACCCCTACCCGAGTCCTACCTGAGAGGCCACCATGAGCTGGGACGTGCTCCTCCTCCGCGTGCCCGACGACGTCACCACGATGCATGAGCTTCCCGACGACTACTCGCCGGAACCGCTCGGCCGGCAATGCGACGTGCTCGCGGCTGTCACCCAGGCCATTCCCGAAGTTGATCTCTCGGACCCCACGTGGGGCGACCTGTCCGGTCCCACGTGGTCCATCGAACTCAACATCGGCTCAGAAGACCCGGTGGACTCGGTCATGCTGCACATTCGGGGCTCCGGCGACGACGTGCCGGCCCCCGTCTTCCGCCTTGCGGAGGCTCTGCGGTGCAAGGCGCTCGACCTCGCCGAAGGGGACCTGATCAACCCGGAGCAGACGTCGGGCCGGCATACCTTCCAGCAGTTCCGTGACCGTGTGATCGGATCCGCTCGGTGATACCGCCCGGTCGGATGATCACATCCAGTGAAGGCGATGGGGATTCCCAACCCTTATGGCTCAGCGACGAGCCGGCCGCAGCCGGGCTGTGGGCTCGGATGCACGCCGAACACGGCGGCTCCGGCCGGTGGCCCCTTCTGCTTGACTCCCTCGACCCCGAGGACGCCGAATTCCGCCCCTGGGGATCGGGTGAGGTTTTTCCGGAGCAGATGTCCACCGCGGCGAGCCATGACCCTGCCGCCCTTCTCGCGAAGTGGTGGGCGACGTATACCGCCGTCGATGAAGAAGACGACATGCTGTCGGCCGATCGGCGCCTCGCCGTCACCGCCCCCTTCGGGCAAAGCCGGCCCGGACACGTACCCAGCCGAGAAGCAGTGATGAGCGCTGACCAACTGGCCGCCGACTACGCCGAAGTGTTCCTTTCCGACCACCCCCAGTCGCGTCTCGGGCTGGTCACCGCCGCATCCGGCGCAGAAGCCCTCACGACGGCGGGATGGTCCGGTCCCGCCAACTACGACAGCGACACGGCGAAATTCTCGACGATCGTCAGCGACTGGGAAAACCGGTTCGGCGCCCGTGTCGTCGCGGTCGGCTTCTCCACCCTGCACCTCAGCGTCGCAGCCCCACCCACAACTGAAGAGGACGCCCTCCTGGTCGCCGCCGAGCACTTCGCCTTCTGTCCCGACAACATCTGGCAAGGCAGACGGCCGTACACACTCGCTGCGTACGCTGAGCGGCTCACCGGTGTCCACAACTGGGACTTCTGGTGGGACTGAGGCCACTGACACCCTGCCCGGGAAACGGTCAACCCGTGCTGCGGGAAGCGATCTTCAGGGGCTTCACGCATGCCTGATCAGAGGCATTCGTGAATACCCCACAACATGACCGTTCTTGAGTTCGCTCGGGAAGGGTCTGCGGAATCCCGCACGGTCGGTTGATCGGGCGGGATTTTTCATGTGCGGGGGGTCGTCCATGGGTGGAGCTTTTCGGGGTTGCGTACTGCCCAGATGTGCGTGATCAGGGTGTCCGTGACCGCGAACGCGGCCACCGTCACCGTGGTGCCCGCGTGTTGGGCTACCAGGCCGGGGCGGCCGTTGACCGAGCGGTTGAGGAGTGTCATGCCGGGTGCTCTGGCGTCGATGCCGAGGATGTAGTGGGCGATCCGCTCGGCGCCCGTGATCGGGTGGAGTGCCGCGCCGGTGCGGCCGCCGCCGTCGACGGTCATCGTGGCGGTGGGGTTGAGCAGGCCGACGAGGGCCGCGATGTCCTTGGCCTCCCACGCCTGCTTGAAGTCCCGCATGACGCGGGCCTGCTGGGCCGTCGGAGCCGCGGGGGTCCGTGCCGCGCGGACGCGGCGGCGGGCCGAGGAGGCCAGTTGCCGGCAGGCCGCCGGGGTGCGGTCGACGATCGCGGCCACTTCGGTGAAGGGGTACCGGAAGACGTCGTGCAGGATGAACGCGACCCGCTCGGCCGGGGTCATCGATTCGAGCACGACGAGAAAGGCCATGTCGACCGACTCGTCCAGGGTGACCCGGTCGGCCGGGTCGCCGCCGCCCGCCCGTCCGTCCAGCCACTCCGTACCGTCGGGCAGCGGCTCCGGGATCCATTCGCCCACGTACCTCTCGCGCCGTGCCCGCGCCGAGCCGAGCACGTCCAGGCAGATGCGGCCGGTCACCCTGGTCAGCCAGGCGCCGGGGGAGTCGATGGCCTCCTGGTCCCGCCGGGACATGGCGTACCAGCGGGCGTAGGTCTCCTGTACGGCGTCCTCGGCCTCGGCCAGGGAGCCGAGGAACCGGTAGGCGAGATTGATCAGCTGCGGGCGCTCGCTCATGATCGCGCCCGGGCTCGGACCGGGGCGGCCGGGGGCGGGCCCGGATCTGATGGTCATGGTCGTGATGACTCCCTTGTTCGAGCCTTCCCCCACCATGATCGGCGTGACCCGGGCGAGCGGTGCGGCCGGTGCGCCGCCTCACATTCCCGGGGGCTGCTTCGTCGGAGTGCTGAGAGGCGGGGCACCGGCCCCGGCTCCTGCCGAGAAGCAGTGTTGAGAAGCTGAGAAGGGGAGGGTTCGCCATGCCCACACGGACGACGGCACAGCGGCACGGTCCGGGGTTCTCGAAGTTCCTGCGTGCCGCGATCGCCCTGCAGACCGTGGCCATATTCTTCCAGGCGGTCACCGCCGGTCTGCTGCTGTCCACGGCGTACGGGGAGACGCTGCACAGCGTCGGCGCCCGCGTGATGTACGCCGCGTCGATGCTGTACGTGCTCGCCGCCGTCCTGGCGTGGCGGCCGGGTGGCGGCTCGCCCAGACCCGTGCTCCATGCGACCGGGTTCCTGGTGCTCGCGTCGGTGCAGGTGGTCCTCGGTATCGCGCATGTGGCGAGTCTGCACGTTCCCCTGGGCACGCTGATGTTCGGTCTGAGCACCCTTCAGCTGGGCCGGACGCTCGTCGGTCTCCGCGTCCGCGCGGATGCCGCCGTGTGACGGCCGGGGGCTTCCGCGGCCGTGCTTCCCGCGGTTGCGTGCGGGACCTCGGCCGGGCGGCCCACAGCTTCCCTCACCTGTGGTGTCGCCGCACCGTGTGGTGAAGGTTGCCGGTGTGGCGGAGTGCGGCACATGTGGCTGATTAGGCGTCAGATGTTGTCTGAACGGGGGTAGTTGAGAGTTCAAACGTGGCCGTTACAGTCGGACGGAAGACCGCGAGGGGCGTCGACCCCCGCCGGCACGTGGACCGCAAGGCGTTCGAAATACCGGACCCCCATCCGTCGCTCGAAACAGCCAGGAGGTCTCCCCTCCCATGCATCTGGACCACCTCACCCCGCGGGACCGTGAGCTCTTCCGGCGGTTCGGGCACGGGCCCGTCGTGCCCGTGCCCCACGCCCTCGTCCACCACGCGTTCGAGCAGCAGGCGCTGGCCACGCCCGGCGCCGTGGCCGCCGAACACCGCGGCGCCACCCTCACCTACGCGGAACTCGACCGGCGCGCCGACCGGCTCGCGGCCTGGCTCCGCCGGGCCGGGGTACGGCCGGGTGACCGCGTCGGGCTCTTCGTGCGGCGCTCGATCCCGATGGTCGTCGGGCTGCTCGGCACCCTCAAGGCCGGTGCGGCGTACGTACCGCAGGACATCGGCCTCGCCCCCGCCGCCCAGCTCCGCCACGTCATCCGTACGGCCGCCACCCGGGTCGTCCTCACACAGCGGGAGTACGCGCACCGCGTGCCCTTACCGGCCGGGGTGCGCCATCTCGTCGCCCTGGAGGATCTGGACCGCCTCGACCGGCACCCCGACGAGCGGGAGGGCCACGCCGACGGGACCCCTCCGCGTGGCGCGCGGCCCGACGACGGCTGCTATGTCCTGTTCACCTCCGGCACCACCGGCCGCCCCAACGGGGTCACCGTCACCCACCGGAACGTGGCCAACATCCTGCTCACCGAGCCCGGCAGCCTCGGTATCGGGCCCGGTCGGCGCGTGGCGCAGATCCTCAACATCGCCTTCGACATGGCGGCCTGGGAGATCCTCGGCTGTCTCAGCCACGGGGGCACCCTCGTCATCCGCGGCAAGGACATCGCGGAGACGGCCCGCACCGCCGACGTCCTGATCGCGACCCCCACCGTCCTCGCCGCCGTCGACCCGGCCGCCTGCCCCCGCGTGCGGACGGTCGCGGTCGCCGGGGAACCCTGCCCGCGCCCCCTCGCCGACCGGTGGGCCCGGCGCTGCGCCTTCCACAACGCGTGCGGCCCTACGGAGACCACGATCGTCAATACGATGCAGCGCCATCACCCGGACGCGGAGCTGCTGACGATCGGCCGCCCGACCCCCAACAACACGGTGTACGTCCTCGACGAGCGCCGCCGCCCCGTCCCCATCGGCGAGGTGGGCGAGATGTGGGCGGGCGGCGACTGCGTCTCGGCCGGCTATCTCGGCGACGACGCGCTGACCGCCGAACGGTACGCGCCCGACCCGTATCTCGGCGGGGGCCGCCGTATGTTCCGTACGAGAGACCTCGGCCGGTGGACCCCGGACGGCGAGCTGGAACACCTCGGCAGGACGGACGACCAGGTCAAGATCCGCGGTTTCCGGGTGGAGCCGGACTCCGTCTCCGCCGTCCTGGAGTCCGTCCCGGGGTGCACCCGCGCGGTCACGCTCCGGCGGGACGCGCGGCATCTCGTCTCATTCGTCTGCCCCCAGGACGTCGACCCGGAGGCGGCGCGCGGGGCGGTCGCGGCGGCACTCCCGTACTACTGCGTGCCGTCCGCCGTGCTGCCGCTCGCCGCCCTGCCCGAGACCGACCGCGGAAAGATCGACAAGGACGCGCTGCTGCGGCTCGCCACGGGGGACCCCGGCCGAGGCGCGCGCGTCGGGGCGGTGGGGGCGTGACCTCGTCCCAGGAGGCCTCTCCGGTCGCTCCGATTGCTTCGGTCGCTTCGGTCGCTCCAATCTCTTCGGCCTCTCCGGTGTCGCCGCCCGTCGACGTCGACACCATCACCCTTCCCCCGCTCACCTCCTGGCCCAGGCGCCTCTTCAAGCACCCCCGCCTGATGCACTACAACCGTCTCGCCGCCCTCGTTCTCCTCGCCAACCTCGGCTTCCTCGCGGCCGGTCCGTACAGCCCCCGTACCCTCGGCCACGCCGCCCTCGCCAACCTCGCGCTCGCCGTCGTCGTACGCCAGCAGTACGTCATCAACCTGCTGTTCCGGCTGGCCACCCGGCCGTCCACGCGGCGGCCGCTCAAGCTCCGCTGGACGCTCGCGAAGGTGTACCACTTCGGAGGAGTACACGTGGGCGGGGCGGTGGCGGGGGCGCTCTGGTTCCTCGGCCAGACCGTCGCACTGACCGGGACCGGGACCGGGACCGGGGCCGGTGCGCCGGTCACGGCAAGCGGTGCGGGTATCGCGCTGCTCGTCGTGGCGTACGCGCTGATCGCCCTGCTCGCCGGTGTCATCGCCACCGCCCTGCCACCCTTCCGCGCCCGCTTCCACGACCGATTCGAGAAGATCCACCGCTACGGGGGCTGGGCGGCGCTCGCGCTCTTCTGGGTGCATACGGTGCTCTCCGCGCTGCCTCCGCTCTCCGCCGGCGGACCGGTCGTCGCGGAACCGGGCCTCTGGGTGCTCGCCCTCGTCACCTTCTCCGTCGCGCTGCCCTGGCTGCGCCTGCGCAAGGTCGACGTACGGATCGAACGGCCCTCGCCCCATGTCGCGCTGGCCCACTTCGACCACGGCGTGACACCTTTCGCCGGCTCGTCCACCGCGATCAGCCGCAGTCCGCTCACGGAGTGGCACTCCTTCGCCAATGTGCCCGCCCCCGGCCGCTCCGGCTTCCGGCTCACCATCTCCCGCGCGGGCGACTGGACCGGCTCCTTCATCGACGACGCCCCGGCGCGGGTGTGGGTCAAGGGCATCACCACGGCGGGCGTCGCCAACATCGAGACCCTGTTCAGCAAGGTGGTGTACGTGGCCACCGGCAGCGGCATCGGCCCCTGCCTGCCCCATCTCCTCGCCGCCGAGGTGCCCGCACGGCTGGTGTGGGCGACCCGCGACCCCCGCGCGACCTACGGGGACGGGCTCGTCGACGAGATCCTCGCCGTCCAGCCGGACGCGCTCGTCTGGGACACGTCGCGCCACGGCAAACCCGACATGGTGCGGCTCGCGTACGCCGCGTACCGCGACTTCGGGGCCGAGGCCGTCATCTGCATCTCCAACAAGAAGCTCACCTGGCAGGTCGTGCACGGTCTCGAACGCCGGGGCATCCCCGCGTACGGCGCGATCTGGGACTCGTGACATCCCGCCGGACCCCCGACCGGAGGCATTTCCGTGGATCGGAACATCAAGACCGAACGGCACGGCCCGGACGGCCGGATCGTGACCGTACGGCTCCACCGGCCCCATGTGCTCAACGCCCTCAGCGGCGCGCTCATGAGGGAACTCATCGGCACGCTGGCGGCGTTGGACCGCGATCCGGAGGTCGGCTGCTTCGTCGTCACCGGATCGGAGAAGGTCTTCGCGGCCGGCGCCGACATCAGGGAGATGTCCGGGAAGACAGCCGTCGAGATGGCGGACGAGGACTACTTTGCGGAGTGGGAGGAGTTCGCGGCCTTCCGTACGCCGAAGATCGCCGCCGTCAACGGCTACGCGCTCGGCGGTGGCTGTGAGCTGGCGATGATGTGCGACATCGTGATCGCGGGCGAGTCCGCCGTCTTCGGGCAGCCGGAGATCAAGCTCGGCGTGATCCCCGGCATCGGCGGCACCCAGCGCCTCACCCGGTTGGTGGGCCGGGCCAAGGCCATGGATCTGGTCCTCACCGGACGCACGATGGACGCGGCGGAGGCCGAGCGGTCCGGTCTGGTGTCCCGGGTGGTGCCGGACGACCGCGTGCTGGAGGAGGCGACGCGGGCCGCCACCGCCGTCGCCTCGGGCGCCAGACAGGCGGTGACGGCGGCCCGGGAGGCGGTCGACCGGGCGCTGGAGACCGGGCTGCGTGACGGGATCCTCTTCGAACGGCGGCTGTTCCACGCGCTGTTCGCGACCGAGGACCAGAGCGAGGGCATGCGCGCGTTCCTGGAGAAGCGCGCGCCCCGCTTCACCGGTCGCTGAGCGGCGGAGGGGCGGCGGCCCGGTCCCTCGACCGCCCCGTTACGGCCGGGTCCTCGACCGCCCCTCTACGGCCGGGTCTGGATCAGCGCGTGGGTGCCGCTGGTCCGCCAGGAACGGCCGGGCTCCGCGGCCGAGTCCAGCGACGCCAGTGTCCCGTCGCTCAGCCCGACCACCACATCGGACTTCAGCGTGCGCAGCGCGGTGACCGGCCCCGGGAAGTACGCGGTGCGCCCGGCGAACGGCAGGGTGGCGGGCCAGGCCCGGTCGCCCACCAGGCGCCGGTAGTTGAGGTCGCCCTTCACCAGCGTCACCGCGGCCTCGGCGAGTTCGCTCCGCAGGTCGCCGGGCATCGCCTCGAACGGCAGCGGGGCGCGGAAGAAGTCGTGCGCCCGTACGTCGAGCCGCCCCGACGCCATCGCCGACCACAGCCGCTTGCCGATCTCGGCCGCGTACCCGGGAGCCTCGCCCAGTCGGCGCAGCGCGTCGACGACATCCGCGAGGGTCGCGTCGGACACGTAGTACGGGCAGGGCTTGACGTGCAGTACGGCGCGGCCGGCCCGGCCGGTACGGAGCAGATGGTCGAGGAGGACGAGGTCGGGGATGAGTTCGCGGCCGGAGTTGTCCGCGATCAGATGGACGGGACGGGCGGCGGAGTCCGGCGTGCCGCCGGCCGCCAGCAGGGACCACAGCCGGGCGCTGTCGTCCGCGACGAGCGGCGAGTCCGTGGCGGCCGGACCCCCGGCCAGGCCCCCGGCCAGGCCCCCGGGCGCGGCGGCGGGGGCCGGGGCGGGGGACATCCGGAACCCCAGGTCGGCCCGGTTGCCCCAGAGCGACGCCAGCAGGAGCGCGTACGCCTGGTCGTCGCCGTGCCGCCCGGGTCCCTCCGGCACCGTGGCGAGGCCGTCCAGGGCGAGGAGCTCGTCGTCCACCGCGGCGGTGCGCAGCTCGGCGCGCTTGAACGGGGCGAAGGGATCGACGCCCCGCCAGGGACCGGCGGCGAAGTAGCCGACGGCCCCCAGCAGCCTGCGGTAGAAGTAGCTCTCGCTCCACAGGAACGGGGCGTCGAACCACGACCGGCCCACGTGATCGTCGTACCCCCAGCTCCGCCATGTGCCGAGGTCGTGGGCGTCCTGAGTGCCGAGCGGCTCCATGACCCCGTCCGTGATCTCCTGGAGGAGCGCGTCGAGGGCCCGGTGCTGCGCGGGGCCGTAGGGGAACGCGTCGCGGACCCGCTGGATGAGGGCCGGATGGCGGGTGGCCAGGACGCTCCGGGCGAACGAGCCGGGCTCGTTGCCCAGGATCACGGGCGCGTCGTCGTCTGCTGCGGGCGCTGCGGGCGCTGTGGGTTCTTCGGGCATCGCCTTCATGTACTCCTTCACTCCATTGAGGGCGCTGAGAGCGTTGAGGACCCATGGTGCCCGCCGTGCCCGCCTCAGGACGACGCGACGCCGGGGCGTCCTGGCGGTTCGTGCGTCACGGCTTCGGCGGCACCGGAGGGAACGGTATGCCGGCCAGAACGGGCAGCAGCTTCTCCTCCTCGTAGTCGAGGTGCGCCGTCAACTCCGCTGTCATCCGGTCCAGTTCGGTACGGAACCGGCCGGGATCCGCCGTGCCGACGTCCGCCAGCAGCGCGCTCAGCTCGCCCTGGACGCGGGCGACCGTACGGTGTTCCTCGGCGAGGCGGGCGAAGACGTCGGACAGGTGCGGGTACCGGCCCGCGAGCGCCGGGAACAGATGGGCGTCCTCGCTGGTGTGGTGGAACGTCAGTGACTCGCAGAACGCCAGGCAGTGCTGGCGCAGTTGGAGTCCGAACCCGGGCGCGGGCGGCGCGCCCGGTCCCTGGTGTGCCGCCCGCGCGGCGAAGTGGGCGTCGGCCTCGCGGCGTACGTGTCCCAGCTGGGAGCGGAGCCAGGTGTGGATCTCCACCAGCTTCTCCGCGAGATCGGCCGGGCCCGCCGTCGCACCCGTCGCTCCCGCCTTCGCACCCGTCGCACCCGCCTCCGCTCCCCTCGCTCCCGCGTCGGGCTCGGAGCGCTCCAGCACCACGACCGGCAGGATCCTGTCGGTGCCGGCCTGGTAGTCGGCGTAGCCGGGCGCCGCGCGCACCACGCGCTCGAAGAGCAGGTCGCGCCGCTCGCCCTCGGCGGGGACGGCGATCGCCCCGTACGTCTGCGTACCGATCTCCACCCGCACCATCGGGTGGGCGAGCAGATTGTGGTACCACGCGGGGTGGCGGTGGCTGCCGCCGGCCGAGCCGATGACGAGCAGCAGGTCACCGTCGCGCACATAGCCGAGCGGAGTGGTGTGCTCCGCCCCCGACCGCGCGCCGGTGGTGGTCAGCAGGAGCAGGTCACCGCCCTCGAAAGGGCCGCCGACCTTTCCCTGGTTGGCTCGGAATTCGTCGATGACGGACTGGTTGAAGGACAGGGGCATGCGGCTGTGACTCTCCAGGAAAAGAGAAAAAGGGAAGGGTGAGGCCACGCACGGCTCATGTCCTGTGAATCCGAGCGCCGCCGCGACAGCCGGTGACGGCACGGAATGACGGCGGGAGGCAGCCCGGAGGACAAGGGAGGACAAGGGCGATGCGTGAACGCAGATGTGCCGACCACGGCAGTCGTGCCGGGTGCGGCAGGCGTGTGAGGCAATCCCGGCGCTTCAGGCAATCCCGGCGCGTCAGGTAAACCTGCTACGTCAGGTAGGACCGGTGCGTCGAAAGCGTCAGACGCGGGGTGCGGAGTATGAACTCATGGCATCGTCCCTCGGTAAAGGTGTCCGCTCGAACGCCGACCTGCCCACAGCTCTCCGGTCGGTGTCACGCTACACGCCGACCATTAGAGTCACCTCGCCGTTCTCTGTCAATCCCGTCCCATCCGGAAGCCCTCACCCCTCTCGTACGGAGAGACGATTTCCGGCCGGTGTCCTGCGTCCTCAACTGGCGCCTGCAATAGCCCACTTGGGTGACACGGGCTCACGGTATTTCTCCGCGGGCCACTACTGTCCCCAGACATGACCTCTACCAATACCGCCGCGAGCAATGCGCAGTACGCCTCCCTCCTGGGCACCCTCTCGGTGATTGCCTGGACGAGCGACCCCGCCGCCGGAGAGCGCAACGCGCCCTTTCTGCTGGCCTATTCGCTCGGTGACGGACGCGACGGCCCCGAGGCCGGCGGGGAGGCGATGCGCAGGGTCCTCGTGGACATCGGGCTGCAGCCCGGCGGCGATCTGGTCGATGTCGCGCAGTCGCCCAGCGTTCCGGTCAAGCTGATCGTCGAGGCGGGCCGGGCCGTGCTGACGATGCCGTATCTGAACGCGCAGTGCACCGTCCCGCCGGAGTGGGAGCAGGACGCGCGCGACATCGGGCAGGTCTACTTCCTGGTCGCCACGCGGCCGTGGGCCGAGGGCGTCCCCGGGAGGCCGGTCGGCGAGGACCAGCTGCGCGCCTTCGCGGGTGACACGGAGATGCTCACGAGCGCCGCGCACGCCCTGTTGCCCGTACGCGGCCTGCGCGGCTGAGCGGCCGGGCAGCGACATGGCAGCGGCACCGACCGAGTGCAGGACCACCCGGGACGCGGCGGACGGCGGCGACCGGGGCGCGCCCGGCGGATGGGGGGCGAGCCGGGCGTTGGCCCTGCTGCTGGTCGTCACGGGCGCGGCGGGGCTGCTGGCCGCGTGGGTGATCACGATCGACAAGTTCAAGCTGCTGGAGGACCCCGATTTCACCCCGGGGTGCAGCCTGAACCCGGTGGTGTCCTGCGGCAACATCATGAAGAGCGACCAGGCGTCGGTCTTCGGCTTCCCCAATCCGATGCTGGGTCTCGCGGCCTACGCGGGCGTCGTCTGCATCGGTACGGGGCTGCTGGCGGGGGCCCGGTACCGGGGCTGGTTCTGGCTGGGGCTGAACGCGGGGACGCTCTTCGGCGTCGGATTCTGCACCTGGCTCCAGTACCAGTCGCTGTACAACATCAACTCGCTCTGCCTGTGGTGCTCACTGGCCTGGGTCGCGACGATCCTGATGTTCTGGTACGTCACGGCCCACACCGTCCGGCACCGGATCCTGCCCGCGCCGGCCGCGCTGCGCGGCTTCCTGGCCGAGTTCCCCTGGGTGCCGCCCGTGCTGCACATCGGGATCATCGGGATGCTGATCCTGGCCCGCTGGTGGGACTTCTGGACGAGCTGACCCGTAGCCGATGTGGCCGATGTAGCGGATCGGCCCGCCCGCCCCTCAAAGCAGTAGCCATGAGGGGCGGTGGCGGGACGGCGACTCCTACTTGCCGAGCGGGAGGCCGCCGAGCAGGTTGCTCTTCTGCTGGGGCTTGTTGAGGCTGTCGGTGGCGCCCTTGACCGCGTTGAGCACAGAGCCCTCGTTCTCGGTGTCCAGCGCGTTGGTGTGCAGCGGCTTGGCGTCGCGCAGACCCTCGCTGGCCACGGTGTCCAGCGCTCCGTTGAGGCTGAACGAGGGGGACTGCGTCCCGGCGGCGAACGCCGGGGCGGCGGCACCCAGCGCCACCATCGAACCGGCGACGACGGCGGCGACCTTCATGGGCTTCATGTGCATCCTTTTCCGCTGGGTGTCGTGACGATCGGATGTCCCGACACGTGATTCCGGTGCGCCCGTCGGCGAGTCGACTCGGGAGCGACTCAACTCGCCGCGCGCACAGGCCCTTTGGGGATTTTCTCCCAGGGCCTCGTCTTCTCTAACGATTCCCCGCCGCCCCGGAAACCCCGTGCGGAAGTAAATCTGGGCAGGGCACCCGAATCACCCGGATGAAGGACGCGGAAAAGCCGCCCCGCCCCGAGGGGAGGAGCGGCTCCGCCGGAGAACGGCGTCAGTGGTTGACGCAGAGGTTGCCGAAGGCCGGGTTGAGCAGACCGATGATGTCGACGGTGTTGCCGCAGATGTTGATCGGCACGTGGAGCGGGACCTGGACGATGTTGCCGGACAGGACGCCCGGGGAGCCGATGGCCGCGGCCGACGCGCCACTGTCGGCAAAGGCGGCGCCGGAGGCACCGGCGACAGCGGCGGCGGCCGCGGTGGAGAGAACAACAGCCTTGGCGATACGCGACATGGGGAAGGGCTCCTCGGTCGTATGGGGATGACATTGAGTACCGGGCGCGATGGCCCGGACTTCTGGATCAACGTCGAGGCCATCCTGAGGTTGCGGGCCCGAATGAGTGAAGTTGGGCCGGCCGGGGGACATCGGTGGACGTCACTTGAAGGCCCTTTCCCCAGTCGGTTGTACGTTCAGCGCGTTTCAGCGCGTCTGGCGTGATTTTCAGCCCGCGCTCTGTAATGGTCCCGTCTTGTTTCAACCTCATGTTTCAACCCCATGTTTCATCCTCTTGTTTCGATGTGTTTCGACCTTCGAGGTGGAGAGCCAGTATGCGGAATTCTGCGGTTCATGCTGTGGGGCGCGGCCTCTTGTGCGGCCTGGCCACTCTCGCCCTGTCCGCGATGGCGTTCCCGGTGGCTCCGGTGACGGGCGCGAGGACCGGTGCGAAGGCCGGCGCGAAGCCCGGTGCACGGGCCGGGGTGCGCGAGGAGCCTCGTATCCCTTTCGCGCGGCGCTATCAGGCGGTGCAGCACGGCGGGATCGTACGGGCCGCCAATTCGGCCGTCAGCTGCCGGGCCGAGGGCGGTGCGGCGGATTCCTGCGAGGCGGCGCGGGCCGGCGGGAACGCTGTCAACCAGGAATTCGACATGTTCTACTCCGACATCGACGGCGACCCCAACACCTACAACTCCACCCGGGCCGAACTGCCCCTGCCGGACGGCGCGCGGGTCAGCTACGCGCGGCTGTACTGGGGCGGGAACCTGCGGGCCGGTGAGCAGAAGCCGGCCGCCGACAACGGACGGGTGCTCTTCGCCGAACCCGGCGGCGTGTACCGGGAGGTCCTCGCGGACACGGTGATCGGCCACCGTACGGACGAGGTCGCCGACGCGTACCAGGCGTCGGCCGATGTCACCCCGTTCGTCCGGGACAGCGGCCCCGGGCTGTACACCGTGGCGCAGGTCAATGTGGCGATGGGGCGCTCCGCGGTCGGAACCTGGGGCGGCTGGACCCTGGTCGTCGCGTACGAGAAGGACGACGCACCGCTGCGCCATCTCGCGCTCTGGGACGGGTTCGAGATGCTCGGCACGGACCACAGGAGCGCGGAGGTCGACATCGGGCCGCTGCGCACGCCGGTACGGGCCTCCGGGCGGCTGGGCGTCGTCGCGTACGACGGCGACCGGGGGCTGACGGGGGACGCGCTCATGGTGGAGACCGGGCCGGGAGAGAGCGTGGCGCTCCACAACGAGGCAAATCCTTCTGATGATGTGATGAACTCCGGTATTACGGATTCTGGATCCGGAGGAGGGGAACGGCAGCCCTCTTATGAGAACACCCTTGGCTATGACTCGGATGTCTTCGACCTGAGTGACGCACTGGTCTCCGGGAGCGAAGGGCTTGGCGTTCGATTCGGCACCGAGCGTGACTCCCTCTGGCTCGGGGCGCTCTTCGTAGAGGCCGACGTGCGGAACTGAAACCGGATGATCCGTGCGCCCCGCCGGCCGAGGTGCCCTCAGCACCGGCCCTGCTCGAAAGACCGGTCCAGTTCGAAAGACCGAACTCCCCGCCATTCCCAGCCTTTCTCGTATCACAGCCTTCCTGCATTCCCCGTGTTCCCCGTGTTTCCCGAGTTCCCCGTATTCCCGAGTGGAAAGAGTCGCGCGTGCAGCCACAACGGTGCCGGCCCGGGACCGGCTTCACCGCACTCCACCTTGTCCAGCCCGTCGACGGCGGCGTGGCCCAGGTGGTTCTCGACCTCGTCGCGGCGCAGGTGGCCGCCGGGTTCCGGGTCGTCGTCGGCTGTCCCCGGACGGGACCGCTCGCCGGGGCGGCGGCTCGGCGGGGGGCCGAGATCCACGCCTGGCAGGCCGGCCGCGAGCCGGGGCCCGGACTGCTCCGTGAGGTACGGCAGGCCGCCCGGCTGGTCGGCCGGGTGCGCCCCGATCTGGTCCACGCGCACAGCGCCAAGGCCGGACTCGTCGGCCGGCTGGCCGTCAGGGGCCGTGTGCCGACCGTCTTCCAGCCGCACGCCTGGTCGTTCGAAGCGGTCGGCGGAGTGACCGGGCGGCTGGCCAGGCGCTGGGAACGGTGGGCGGTCCGGTGGACCGACCGGGTCGTCTGCGTCAGCGACGCGGAGCGGCGCACCGGCGAGCGCGCGGGCATCGACGCCCCCTGGACCGTCGTACGCAACGGCGTGGACGTCGGACGGTTCACCCCCGGGGACCCCGCCACCGCGGGGGCCACCGGCACCGCCGTCGGTGGCGCGGGAACCGTCACCGGAACCGGCGCCGCGCGGGCCGCGCTGCCGCTGCTCGCCGGAGTGCCGGCCGGCGCCCCCGTCGTCGTGTGCGTCGGCCGGCTCTGCCGCCAGAAGGGCCAGGACATCCTGCTCCGGGCCTGGGAAACGGTCGTACGCAGGCTTCCGCAGGCCAGGCTGGTGCTGGTCGGCGACGGCCCGGACGCCGCCGCGCTGCGTGCCGCCGCCCCGCCGTCCGTGCTCTTCGCGGGCGCCGTGCCGGACACCGTGCCCTGGTACCGGGCGGCGGACCTGGTGGTGCTGCCGTCGCGCTGGGAGGGGATGGCCGTGGCGCCGCTGGAGGCCATGGCGAGCGGCCGGACCGTCGTCCTCAGCGATGTGGACGGCGCGCGCGAGAGCCTGCCGCCCGGGCAAGAGCGGTTCTGTCTCACCCCGCCCGAGAACCCGCCCGCGCTGGCGGCGGCCGTCAGCACCCTGCTCCACGACCGGCCCCTGCGCGAAGCCATCGGCCGCCAGGGCCACCAGCACGTACTCAGCACCTACGACGTGCGGCAGACCGCGCAGGCCATCGCGGACGTGTACCGCGAAGTGGCCGCCGTGCCGCGCCCCGAGCGCAGGGAGCCGATTCCCCAGTGACCACGGAAAGCACCAGTGTTCCGCCGCCGTCCGGCCGGACGTCCCTCACCAAGCCGCCACTCGGCCGGCAGTCCCTCGGCGGGCGCGTCCCCCTCGCCCCGCCCCGCGACACCGCCGACCGCGTCGCGCCGCCGCCCCGCCGCACCCGGGCCCACGGCCCGCTCCGCTTCGGTCTGCCGCTCCTCGCGGTGGACGCGTTCGCGACGCTGCTCTCCACCGCCGTACTCAGCGACGAGCAGCGCGACACCCTCCTCGTCGTCCAGCTCCTCGTCTGCGTGACCGTGCTGAACGCGGTCGCCGGGCTCTACCGGCCCGGAACGGTCCTGTCCGGCCTCGACCAGCTGCCCGCGCTGGCGGCCAGGACCGCGGTCGCCTGGTGCGCCGCCGCGGCCGTACTCGCCGCCCTTTTCCCCGCGCACGCCCTGAGTCTGACCGCGCTGGCCTGCGGCGGCGCCGTACAGCTCGCCGTGTGCTGCGTCGGCCGCTCGCTGCTGCACACGCGCCGCCGCTCGCGCGCCCGCGGCCGGCTGCGCTCCGCCCTCGTCGTCGGTACGGGGACGGCCGCGCGCCGGCTGGTCGCGCTGCTCACCCAGCACCCGGAGTACGGACTGCGCCCCGTCGGGATCGCGGACCCCGCGCCCCTCCCGCCGCGCGGGGACGGCGACCACGACACCGGCGGTACGGAGATCCCCGCCCTCCCCGTCCTGCCTGTGCTGATCACCGTCGAGGAGATCCACCGTGCCGTCATCCAGAACGGCGTCCAGGAAGCCCTGTTCATCGACTCCGGAGCCGGCCCCGGAGGTCATGGCGGACCCGTAGGCCCCGGCAGCCCCAGTGGCCCTGGTAGCCCCGGCAGCCACGGTGGCCCCGGCGAGTGGGCCGGCCGCGCCGGGCTCGTCACGCTCTTCCACGAGTACGGGTGCGCCACCTCCTTCGTCGGCCCCGGCCCCTGGGACGCCGCCGCCCCGCCCGCCGTCATGGAGCGCCACCTCTGGGGCTTCAACCGCCACCGGACCGAGCCGCCCGCCCCGCGCCGCGCCGGCGCCGTGGCCAAACGGCTGCTGGACGTGGTGATCGCGGGCCCGGCCCTGCTGGCGCTCTCCCCGGTGCTGGCGGTCTGCGCGCTCGCCGTACGGTGCTGCGACGGCCGCGGCGTGCTCTTCCGGCAGGAGCGCGTCGGCCAGCACGGCCGCCCCTTCACCCTGCTGAAGTTCCGTACCCTGCGCCCCTCCGACGACCACGAGTCGGCCACCCGCTGGAACATCGCGGGCGATCTGCGCATGAGCCCCGTCGGCAACCTCCTGCGCCGCACGTCGATGGACGAGCTGCCGCAGCTCTGGAACGTGCTGCGCGGCGACATGAGCCTGGTCGGCCCGCGGCCCGAACGCCCCTTCTTCGTCGCCAACTTCAGCAAGACCCTCCCCGGCTACGCGGCCCGTCACCGGATGCCCGTCGGCATCACCGGGCTCGCGCAGGTCCACGGGCTGCGCGGGGACACCTCCATCGAGGAGCGGTCCCGCTTCGACAACCACTACATCGACCACTGGTCGCTCTGGCAGGACATCTGCATCCTGGTGCGGACCGCGCTCTCCCTCGTCCGCCCGGCGGGCAGCTGATGACCACCGGCGCCGTCGGCACCGTCGACGCCGCGGGCACTGCGGGCACTGCGGACACCGCCGGGTCCGCGTGGTCCGCCATGCCCGCCGGGTCCGCCATGCCCGCCGGGTCCGCCGGGCCTGCCGGGCCCGCCGACGGGATCCGCGCGGCCCGGGTACGGTCCCGCGCCGACGCGTGGACCGCCGCGCTGCGCCGGGCGGCGCCCCTGCTGCCCGCCGTGGCCGTCGTCGCGCTGCTCGCCGTGCCCACGCCGCCGGCCGGCGACGGCTCCGCCGGGTCCGGGAGCGCGGCCGACACCGCCTCCGCCGTACTCGTCCTGCACTGCCTCGTCCGCGTGCTGCGCGCGCGGGCCCGCCCGTTGACCCGTACCGCCGCACTCGTCCTCGGGCTCCCGGTGCTCGGCGTGACCGTCGCCTCGCTCACCGCCGACGACCCCACCGCCACCCTGCCGGGACTGGCGCGCTACCTCCAGATCTTCGTACTCGTACCAGGGGCGCTGCTGCTCCTTCTCCGTGACCGCCGCGACTTCCGGCTGGTCGCCGGGTCGGTGGTCGTGCTCGCGCTGGCGCAGGGGGCGGTCGGCGTCGTGCAGTACCTGACCGGCACCGGCGCCTCGTACCAGGGCGAGGACATCCGCGCCGTCGGCACCTTCGGACCCACCGACATCATGGGGATGGCCACGGTCGTCGCGTACGGGCTGGTCATCTGCGTCGGTTACGCCCTGGGCGGCTCCGCGCGGGCGCCGCGCGGACAGCGGGCCCTCGCGCTCGGCTGCGCCGCGCTGCTCTCCGTACCGCTCCTGCTCTCCTTCAGCCGTGGCGCCTGGATCGCCACCGCCGTGGCGCTCGCGCTGCAACTCGCGCTCTCGGGCCTCCGCAGGGCCGTCGTCGTGGGCCTGGCCGCCGGGGCGCTCGGGGTGGTCCTGGTCGGCGGGCTCGGCATCGGCTCGCAGCTGATCAGCGAACGGGCCGGCTCGATCGCCCGGGTCGCCGACACGCCCGACCAGTCGGTCACCGACCGGTACACGATGTGGGCGGCGGCCACCGGCATGTGGCGCGAGCGGCCCCTCACCGGCGTGGGGCTGAAGGGCTTCCCCGCCTACCGCGACAACCACGCCTCCCTCGCGCTCTCCGCGGGCAGCGACACCTCGGGCGCGGGGATGGGGTTCCAGCGCCAGCCGCTGCTGTCGCCGCACAACATGTATCTGCTCGTCCTGAGCGAACAGGGGATGCTCGGCGTCGTCGCCTTCGCGGGCAGCTGGGCGGGGCTCCTGGTGTGCGCGGTACGCGCGGTGCCGGTGGCGCGCCGCTCCGGTACGGGCGCGGAGTGCGGGCTCGTCGTCACGGGGCTGCTGGTCTGGCAGTTGGCGGACTTCTGTTACGCGGACATCGGCGGCCCGTCGACGGTCCTGACGGCGGTGATGCTCGGCCTGGCGGTGTGGTGGGCACTGGGCTCCGCGCCCGGCCTTCCCGCGGCGCGGGCCGGGCGGCACCCGAACGGTGAGGCCGGTCCGGCGTGAGCGATACGAGGCACTCCCTCCCCGCGGTCCCGCCGCCCTCCACGCCACCGCCCCCGGACACGACCGCGTCGGCCGCCGCCGCGGCGGCCCTCACCGGTGCTGGTGCCGCCGCGCCGGGCGCCGCCGCCGCTTCGGGAACGGTCGCTCCGGCCGGTACCGCCTCGGCCGTGACCGCTCCGGCGGGCGCGGCTCCCGGCACGGCCGTACTCGAACCGGCCGGCCCGACACCGGAGTCCGGGGAGCCCGGCGGGTCCGGCGGGCGCGGGAAGCCCGAGGAGCACAGGGAGTCCGGGGAGCCCGGGGGGCGCGCGGCGCTCTCCTCCGGGCGGTTCCTGGCGCGGGCCGCGTTCCTGACCGCCGCGCTCACCGCCGCCGGATCGCTTCTCGGCCTGCTCCGCGACCAGACCATCGCCCACCTCTACGGCGCGGGCCCCGACACCGACGCCTTCCTCGTCGCCTGGACCGTGCCCGAGGTGGCCGCCACGCTCCTCATCGAGGACGCCATGGCGCTGATCCTCGTACCGGCGTTCAGCCTGGCGCTCGCCCGCCGGGCCGCCCGGTCGCCGCAGGACCGGGCGCGCGACCTGGCGCAGGACCTGGACCTCGACCCCGTACGGCAGCTCACCCGTGCCACGCTGCCCCGGCTCTTCCTCGCGCTCAGCGCGTGCGCGGCGCTGCTGATCGCCCTCGCGCCCTGGGCGGTCGCCGTCCTCGCGCCCGGTCTCCCCGAACCCCGGCTGGCCGTCGACTGCACCCGGCTGACCGCCACGTCCATCTTCACCTACGGCGTCGCGGGCTACTGCAGCGCGGCGCTGCGCGCGCACGGCTCCTTCGTGGCGCCCGCCGCGATCTACGTCGCCTCCAACGTCGGCATCATCTCCACGATGCTGCTGGCCGGCGCGGAGGCGGGGGTGCTCGCGGCCGGGGCCGGGGTCGCCGTCGGCGGCGTGATGATGGTCCTGATCCAGCTCCCCACCCTGTGGAACAGGCTGACGGAGCGCAGGCCCGTGAGCGGTCTGGAGCCCGCGCCTGCTTCCGCCACGCCCGCGCCCGCATCCGTACCCGTACCTGCGACGGCGACAGCGACGGCAACGGCATCCGCCTCGGCATCCGCCTCGGCATCCGCCTCGGTCGCCGAGACCACCCCCACCCCCGCCGCGACCTCGCTCGCCTCGCCCGTCGCCCTCGGACTGCTCGTCCCCGTCGTCGCGTTCGCGCTCAGCCGCCAGTCGCAGGTCCTCGTCGAGCGGTTCCTCGCCGCGCCCCTGCCCGCCGGGGCCATCTCGCACCTCAACTACGCGCAGAAGGTCGCGCAGATCCCGATGACCCTCTCCCTGATGCTCTGCACCGTCACCTTCCCGGTGGTCGCCCGCGCCATGGCGGCCGGGGAGACCGACCGGGCCAGGCGGCGCGTCGAACGGGATCTCGCCCTCGCCGGGATCATCGTGCTCATCGGGGCCGCCACCGTCATCTCCTGCGCCCCGCAGATCATCGAAGTGCTCTTCCAGCGCGGTGAGTTCCACCCCGCGGACACCGCCGCGACCGCCGCCGTGATGCGGGTGTACGCGCTGGGCCTGCTCGGCCACACCCTGGTCGGGGCGCTCGTACGCTGCTACTTCTCCGCCGCGCGCCCCCTCTGGTTCCCCGCGCTCGCCATGACCGCCGGGCTCGCGCTGACGGGCGGCGCGGGCGCCCTGCTGGTCGGCGTCTGGGGGGTGCGCGGCATCGCCGCCGCCAACGCCCTCGGCATCGCCCTCACCGCCGTTCTCATGCTGGGCGCGCTCCACCGCCACAGCGTGCCGGTCAGGACCCGCCACATGACCGGCGGACTGGTCAAGCTCAGCGCCGCCGCCGCGGCGGCCACCGGCTCCGGATGGCTCTGCGCCGCGCTCCTGCCCTCCCCGGTCCTCGCCACGCTCTCCGCCGGCCTGGTGGTGACCGCGGTCTTCCTCGTCATCGCGTACGCCCTGAAGGCCCCCGAGACCGACTCCATCCTCCGCTCCCTCGCCCGCCCCTTCTCACGAAAGCTCGCCGATGCCCGCTCCCGCTGACACGACGTCCGGTGGTCCCCTGTGGGCCGTCATGTACCACTCGGTCGCCGACCCCACCGACGACCCCTACCAGGTGACGGTCTCCCCCGACCGGCTCGAACGCCAGCTCCGCTGGCTGCGCCGGCGCGGTCTGACCGGCGTCTCCATGGCCGAACTGCTGCGCGCCCGCGCCGAGGGGCGGGGCGCCGGGCTCGTCGGGCTCACCTTCGACGACGGGTACGCCGACTTCGTGACGACGGCCGTCCCGCTGCTCCGGCGGTACGGCTGCACCGCGACCGTCTTCGTCCTGCCGGGACGCCCCGGCGGCAGCAACGAGTGGGACCCCCTCGGCCCCCGTAAACCCCTGCTCACCGAGGACGGCGTCCGCGAGGCCGCCGCGGCCGGGATGGAGATCGGCTCCCACGGCCTGCTCCACGTCGACCTCGTCACGGCCGACGACGCCACGCTCGCCGCCGAGACCGGCCGCAGCCGGGAACTGCTGCGCGCCCTCACCGGCACCGAGGTGGGCGGCTTCTGCTACCCGTACGGTACGGTCGACGCCCGGGTCGTCGCGGCGGTGCGCGCCGCCGGGTACGCGTACGGCTGCGCCATCGACCCGGGGCCGCTGACCGGGCTGTTCGCGCTGCCCCGCATCCACGTGGGGGAGGGGGACACCGGCCTCAAGCTGACTCTGAAGCGGCGGCTGCACGGCCGGCGGCGCGCACCCGTCCCGGCCGCCGCCTTCGCGGAGTACGCCCGCTCCGCCGCGTACCGCGCGTCGGTCGCCGGAACGACGGCACCCGCGGCACCCGCGGCACCCGGGGCCCCGACAGCACAGACGACACCGACAGCACCGACGGCCCCGGTGGTCACCCGGTGAAGGGCCTGAAGGTCCTGCATGTCATCACCGGCCTCGGCATCGGCGGCGCCGAGCAGCAACTGCGCCTGATGCTGCGCCAGTTGCCCACCCACAACGAGGTCGTCACCCTCACGGAACCGGGCGCGGTCGCCGACGGCATCGTCGCCGACGGGGTACGCGTCGCCCACCTCGGCATGACCGGGAACCGCGACCTCGCCGCCCTGCCCCGGCTGGCGCGCCTGGTCGGACGGGGCCGGTACGACATCGTCCACACCCATCTCTACCGGGCCTGCCTCTACGGCCGGATCGCGGCCCGCATGGCCGGGGTACGGACGATCGTCGCCACCGAACACTCCCTCGGCGCCGTCCAGATCGAGGGCCGGCCGCTGACCACCGGCGCCCGCGCGCTCTACCTCACCGGGGAGCGGCTCGGCACCGAGACCGTCGCCGTCTCCACCACCGTCGCGCGCCGGCTGGAGCGCTGGGGGGTGCGCCGTGACCGTATCCACGTCGTCCCCAACGGCATCGAGTCGGCGCGCTTCGCCTTCGACGAGAAGGCGCGCCGCGCCGCCCGCGAGCGGCTCGGGCTGGCCGAGGACGCGTTCGTCGTGGGCGGCGTCGGACGGCTCGCCCCCGGCAAGCGGTACGACCGGCTCGTCCGAGCCGTCGCCGAACTGCCGGACGCCCGGCTGCTGTTGGTCGGGGAGGGCCCGGAGCGTACGAACCTGCTGCGGCTCGCCGAGGAGCGCGGCCTGGCCGACCGGATCCTGCTGCCCGGCGCGTGCGAGGACCCGCCGCCCGTCCCGCACCCGGCCGACCTGCCCTCGCTGCTCGCCGCCATGGACGTCTTCGTCTCCACCTCCCACGACGAGGCGTTCGGGCTCGCCGTGATCGAGGCGCTCGCCGCCGGGCTGCCGGTGCTCCACGTGACCTGCCCGGCGCTCCAGGACCTGCCGCCCGAGGCCGCGCCCGGCGCGCGCCGGATCAGCGGCTCCGTCCCCGGGCTCGCCGAGGAGCTGCGGCGGCTGCGGGACCCGTGCCCGCCCCGGCAGCCCGTGCCGTCCGCCGTACGCCACTACGACATCTCCCGCAGCGCCGGGCAGTTGATGGGCGTGTACGAGACCGCCCTCCACCGCCACATCCCCACCCGAGAGGCGAGTCGCCCATGACCCGACAGGCACCCCAGGCACCCGAACAGGCACCCCAGTCCCCCCAGCAGACACCCCAGCAGCCGAGCCGCCGACCGCCCGGGCGCGGCGCTCCCCCCGGCCCGCGCGCGGAGTCCGCGCGGCGCCCGACGGCCCCGGCGCCCCTGCGGCCGTTGAAACAGCTGCGGCGGCTGCGGCGGCTGTTCCGGCCGGTGGCGCTGCCCGCCCGCTGGGTCGTGCCCGCCGCCGTACTGGCCGGGGCGGCGGCCGGTGGCACGTACGGACTGCTCCTCACCCCCGAGTACGCGGCGACCAGCTATGTCGTCGTCGTACCGACGGAGAAGTCGGAGCCGACCGCCGCGCTCGGCTTCGCCACGGCGTACGGACGGGTCGCCTCGCAGGTCGCGGTGGTCGGCGACGCGGCGGTCTGGGCCGGGGTGTCCGCGCGGACCCTCAAGGAGAACGTCCAGACGGCGACCTCGCCCGACGCGCCGATGATCTCGGTGACGGCGACCTCGTCCGACGCGGCGACCGCCGTGAACATGGCGGACAGCGTGGCGCGCTCACTCGTCCTCAACGGCGGCCATCTGCAGGCCAGTACGCACGTCCGCGTCCTCCAGTTCTCCCGGGCCGTCCCGCCGACGTCCCCGGTCACCCCGTCCGCGCCACTGGCCGGGCTGGTCGGCGGCTGCGCGGGCGGGCTGCTCGGCGGACTCGGCCTGCTGGTCCGGCCGAAGCGCTGCCCCGGGACCCCCGCCCACGCCGCGGGGCCGGCCGCGTCCCCCCAGCCGCGGTCGGAAGGGGTCTGATGGCCCTCGGATCCCGGACGCGGAGCGCCGCGCCGCCCTGTGACCCCGTATCCGCGCTGCTCACCGCCGCCCGGTCCGGCGCGGTGTTCACCACGGAGGTGTGCCGCGACACCGGCCGGTTCGCCGAACTCGCCCCGGAGTGGGGCACCCTGTACCGCCGCTGCCGTACGGCCACCCCCTTCCAGAGCCACGCGTGGCTGTACTCCTGGTGGCTGTCGTACGGCCAGGGCTGCGGGGCCGGGGGCGCGCGCGGTGGCCGCGCCGGCCGGGCCGCCCGGCGTGTTCGCGGTGGCCGCGGCCGGCTGCGCGTCGTCCTCGTACGCCGGTCGGGGGAGCCCGTCGCGGCGGCCGCGCTCATGCTCACGCACCGCCCCCTGCCCGTCCTCGTCCATCTCGGCGGTTCGATCTCCGACTTCTCCGACGTCCTCCTCGACGACGAGCACGCCGGCACCGCCGCGCCCGCGCTCGCCGACGCCCTCACGGAGCTGGCCCGTACGGCGGTGATCGACCTGCGCGAGGTACGGCCCGGGGCCGCCGCGGAGCGCGTCTACGACTGCTGGCACGGGCCGCGCCGGCGGCTGACCGACTCCGCCTGCCTGGAACTGCCCGCCGTCCCCATGGACGGACTGCTCGCCCGACTGCCCGCCGCGCGCGCCCAGCGCGTCCGCGCCAAGCTGCGCAAGCTGGACGCGCTCGGCATCGAGGAGCGGATGGTCGAGGGCGCGGAGATCCCGGCCGCCGTCGAACGGCTGCTGGCGCTGCACCGCCTCCAGTGGCAGGGCCGCGGCGTCACCCCCGAACATCTCAGCGGGCGCTTCGCGGAACACCTCACCCGGGCCGTGCGCGCCATGGTGGACTCCGGCGACGCGCGGGTCACCGAGTTCACGCTGGCGGGCGCCGTGGTGGCCGCAGACGTCACCCTGATGTCGGGTCAGCTCGCGGGCGGCTATCTGTACGGGGCCGACCCCGAACTGCGCGCCAGGAAGGCGGATGTCGCCACGATGCTGCTGCGCGGCGGCGCGGCATGGATCGGCGGGAGCGGCCGGGCCACCCTGAGCATGCTGCGCGGCAACGAACCGTACAAGCACCACTGGCGCCCGGAGACCGTCACCAACCAGCGGCTGCTGCTCGCCCGCTCCGCCCTCGCGCCCTCCCTGCACCTCCTGGTCGCCCGGGCGGCGGGACGCGGCCGGGCGGCCGAACTGGTGAAGCGGGCGCGGCCCCGGCTGCGGGTACGGAGAGGCGGCGACAAGGGATGACCTCGCCGCCGCCGCTGTCCGTGCCGGGGACGCGACCTCAGACGCGCCGCCACCAGTCGAGACGGATACAGATCCTGCCGCCCAGCAAGTTCTCCAGCCAGGCACCGAGGTTCAGCGGCCGGCAGCCCTGCGGTCGCTCCGGCGTCGGCGGAAGCGTGGGCGGGGCCGGGGGCGTGGGGGCCGGGGTCGGAAGGGTCGGCGGCGTCGGGGGAACGGGAGGCGTCGGGGTCGGCGCGGGCTGCGGCTCGCCTTCGGACAGCGTCGACCGGAACACCTTCGACGACTCGGGATTCCGGTCGCACTGCCAGACACCGTGGGGGCAGTAATCCGTGACGGTGCTGTACAGCGGCTTGTACGTGTCGATCCATTGCAGCATGCGCCGCACGTACTCGGGGTTGTCCCCATTGCGGAAGAGACCCCATTCCGGATAGGAGACGACCTTTCCATGCGCGGCGGCGAAGTCCACATGCTGCTGGAGACCGAAGTCCTCGGTGACCTGCTCGTCGAAGGTGCGTCCCGGCGGCTGGTCGTACGAGTCCATGCCCATGATGTCCACGACGCCGTCGCCCGGATAACACCGGGTCCAGGGAATGTCGTCCCGTCCCCTGTTCGGGGCGAAATCGAATCGGAATTTCTGTCCGGGCACCTCACGCATGGCGGTGACGATACGGTTCCAGTACGCCTTCCATGCCTCCGGATCAGGACCGCACCGATGCGTGTACGTGTTTCCGTTCATCTCCCAGCCGAGCACGATCACCGTGTCGGGGACACCGAGCGCGACGAGCCGTCGCGCCAGCGTCCTGAAGTGCCCGTCGTACCGCCCGGCCGCCCCTCTGCGCAGCTCGCGGCGGACCAGACGGTCGGGCACCCGCTCCTCGTTCCGCTCCAGCATGGGCACGTTGAGGACGAACAGCCGGTCCTCGCGGGCCTTACGCCATTCGGCCCAGCTCTCCAGGAAGTCCGGAGCGCCCTCGATGTTGGGCCACGTGTCCCCGGGGAGATAGGTGTGCCCCACGCGCAATTCCCGGCCGCCGAGCCATTTCTCCATGGCGGCGATGCGCCGTACGCCGTCCGAGCCGTAGTCGAGATACGCGCCCAGGGCGGGTGAAGGGGCCGCGGGCGGCTTCTGTCTTTCCGTACTGTTTTCCGTGCCACTTTCCGTACGGCCTTCCGCGCTGCTTTCGGCACTGATTTCGGCATGGTCCTCCGTGCCACCGGAATCCGCGGCGGCTCGCTGAACGGGCAGCGCGGCACCGGAGACAAGAAGGCCGGCCGAGATCACACCCAGACAGGTGGTCGTCAGCCTGCGACGTCGTCGAGGGGTCATGTCCGCTCCTTGCGATCGAACGTGCTTCCGTGGCCGCGGGCCGTGGTCACGATGATCACAAAAGTATTTCTAATAGGCCGGTCGGGAGCCGGGCCTGGTGTTCCAGTAGTCCATTCGTGAATTTCATCCCTCGCATGGGGTATCGAAATGAAGGGCACCACCGTGCCGAGCTTTGACACCCGCGTTCCGGCCGTCCTCGTACGGCTCGACCGGAACCCGTTCCACCACGGCACGCTGGGCGCCGTACGCTCCCTCGGCCGCGCCGGGATCGAGGTGCACGCGGTGATCGAGGGCGCGCGCAGCCCCGTCGGACGATCCCGCTATCTGCGCCAGGCCCACCTACGGCCCGAACAGGCACCGGAACTGACGGCCTCTCCGGAACCGGCCACGGGACCCGGAGCCGATCTGGCGGAGGTTCAGCGGCTGCTCCTCTCCATCTCCGACGGGCTCACGGCCCCGGCCGTCCTCATCGCGATGGACGACCTCAGCGCGATCGCCGTGGGCCGGCTCCAGCCGGAGCTGGCGGGCCGTTACCTGCTGCCTGAACAGCCGTCAGGGCTGCCCGAGCGCGTCGCGGACAAGGCCGAGCTGGCCGGGATCTGCCAGGAACTGGGCATGCCGCACCCGCGCACGGTGATCCCGGACGGCGGGGCGGAGGCCGCGGCCGCCGCCTGGTCGCTGGGGCTGCCCGTGGTCGCCAAGTGGAGCAGGCCGTGGCTGCTCCCCGAGGGGTCGGGGCTGCGCAGCACACGCGTCGTCCGCTCCCCCCAGGAGGCGCGCGAGCTGTACGGGCGCAGCGGCGAGGCGGGCAGCAGGCTGCTGCTCCAGGAGTTCCTGCCGCACGGACCCGACCGCGACTGGTTCTTCCACGGGTACAGCGGGCGCGGCCCTGTCGGCGGCTGCCCCCGACTGCTCGGCGCGGCCGGCCGCAAGGACCGGGCCTGGCCGGTGGGCGCGGGACTGACCGCGGTCGGCCGGTGGCTGCCCAACCCGTCCGTGGAGCGGCTGGCCGGCGAACTGGTCGCCGCGCTCGGCTACCGGGGGATCCTCGACCTCGACTTCCGCCGGGAGGCCGCGACGGGCGCGTACCACCTGCTCGACTTCAACCCCCGGCCGGGCGCCCAGTTCCGGCTCTTCACCGACCGCTCCGGCACGGACGTGGTGCGCGCGCTCCACCTCGATCTGACCGGGCGCGGACTTCCCGTGCAGGAGGCGGTGCACGGACGCGCGTTCGTCGTGGAGAACTACGCGCTGCTGTCGCTCCTGTCCCCGGCCGGAAAGGGCGCCCGACGGAAGTCCGGGACGCCGCGCCGGTCCACCGAGACGGCGTGGTGGGCGCCGGACGATCCGCTGCCCGCCTGCGCGATGGCCGTCGCGTGGGGGGCGCATCTCGGGCGCCGCGGCTGGCGGCTGCTGCGCCGCGTCCTGCCGTACCGGTGCACGGGGGAGTCGGGCCGGTCGCCGCGCACCCCGTCCGTACGGCAGCGGCGCGGCAGCCCGGACCACGCAGACCACGCAGACCACGCAGACCACACAGACCACGCAGGTCCCCTGGGCGACGCCCCCGCACCGCGCCGTACCCGATGAACCTGCCCGACCCCTGCCCGACCCTTGCCAACCCCTGCCACCCCTGGCCCAACAGACACGCACAGAGAGCGGGACACACCATGCACGACCTGGTAGTTGTGGGCGCCGGCCCCTACGGACTCTCGATCGCCGCGCACGCCGCCGCGGCCGGGCTCGACCTGCGGGTGTTCGGTACGCCGATGGCCTCGTGGCGGGAGCACATGCCGCCGGGGATGTTCCTGAAGTCCGAACCGTGGGCGTCGAACCTCTCCGACCCGAAGGGTGCCTTCGGTCTCGCCGCCTATGCCGCCACCCTCGGCATGGAGGCCCGGCACGGCGTTCCGCTGCCGGTCGGCCTCTTCGCCTCGTACGGCCTGTGGTTCGCCGAGCGCGCGGCACCGCCGGTCGACGAACGGAACATCACCTCCGTACGGGCCTGCCCCGGCGGGTTCCGGCTGACCGCCGAGGACGGTGAGCAGGTCCTCGCCCGTACGGTGGCGCTCGCCGTCGGCGTGATGCCGTTCATCGACATCCCCGCGCCGCTGCTCGGGCTCGGCCGCGAGCACGTCACGCACAGCAGCCACCACTGCGATCTGGGGCGCTTCGCGGGCGGTGACGTGACGGTCATCGGGGCGGGCCAGGCGGCCCTGGAGACCGCCGCGCTCCTCGCCGAACAGGGCACGTCCGTACGGCTGGTGGCCCGTTCGGCGCGGCTGAACTGGAACACCCTGCCGCCGCCCCTCGACCGCCCCGCGGGCGCGGCGGTCCGCGCCCCGCACACCGGGCTCGGCTGCGGCTGGAAGAACTGGCTCTACGCGGAGACCCCCGGCGTCTTCCGCCGGTTCCCCGAGGAGACCCGCGCCCGGATCTTCACCTCCGCGCTCGGCCCGGCCGGCGCGTGGTGGCTGCGCGAGCGCTTCGAGTCGGCGGCGCGGATCGAGGTACGGCTCGGCGAGAGCGTGGTGACGGCGGCCCCGGCGGGCGGGCGCGTACGGCTGGAGCTGTTCGCCACCACGGGACGGACGGAGACGGTGGAGACCGACCACGTCATCGCCGCCACCGGTTTCACCCCGGGGCTCGACCGGCTCGGGCTGCTGGAGGGCGGACTCGCCGACGGCCTGCGGACCGTGGGCCCGAGCAGGGCGCCCGAGGCGAGCGCCGCCTTCGAGTCCTCGTACCCGGGCCTCTTCCTGGCCGGCCTGCTGAGCGCCCCGTCCTTCGGCCCGTCGATGCGCTTCGTGTACGGGTCGGCCTACACCGCGGAGCGGCTGGTGGCCGGGGTACGGCGGCGGGTCGGCGCCCGGGGCGGGCCGCTCGCGAAGGTGCGCCAGCGCCAGGGAACGCGCCAGGGGCAGCTCTCCGCGAAGTGACGGACGGAGGCCGAGTCCCGCCGGGGAGCGGGGACTCGGCCTCCGTCGAGCCGCCCGGCCCGATCACGGGCGGGCGGCGATTCGGCGCGGAACGAGGGTCAGACGCGGGCCGGGACGCGGGTGCGCCGGTACAGCAGCGCGCCACCGAGGATCAGCCCGGCGCTCGCCGCAGCGGCGCCGAGGAGACGCGGGTCGCCGCCGGTGGCCGCGAGCTGCGGATCGCCGGCGGCGGGCGGTGCGGCCGACCTCGCCGCGGGCAGCACGGCGGACGTGACCGGGTGCGCGCCCTCACCGTGCGGCTCGTGGTGCGGGGGTCCGGCGGGGAAGGACGGGCGTGCGGAGCGGCCCTCCGGCGGCGCGCTGTCCTCGGGCACCTCGTCGGGCGTCTCCGGACCCTCGGGAGCGGCGGGCCGCTCCGGGGGCGCCGGCGGCGTGCCGTTGACGCAGGTGTTGCCGAACACCGGGTTGAGGACGCCCACCAGGTCGGCGGAGTTGCCGCAGGCGTTCACGGGGACATCGACCGGTGTCTCGACGCTGTTGCCCGCGAGCACGCCGGGCGAGCCCTTGGCGATGCTGCTGGCCTCGCTGCCGGATCCGGTGACCATCTGGTGGGGAACGCCGGGGGCGCCGTACTGCGGGGGAGCCTCGTGCCCCTGAGGAGCGTCCTGCCCGTGCGGACCATGCTGCCGCGGAGGCATGTGGTGCTGCGGAGGCGCGTGGTGCTCCGGCGGCTTCGACACGTTGGCGCAGGTGTTGCCGAAGGCGGGGTTGAGGACACCCACCGGGTCCACGGTGTTGCCACAGACGTTCACCGGGATGTCCAGCGGCACCTGGACGTTGTTGCCGGACAGCAGCCCCGGCGACCCGACGGCGGTGCCGTTCGCGTCGGCGGCCTGGGCGTAACCGCCGCCCATGGACAGCACACTGGACGCCGCGGCGGCCGTGAGCAGTCCTTTGCTGATGAGGTCTCGCACTCTGTTTTCTCCTCCTGCCGGCGGGCCGGCCGGCCGTTGTCACGGGTGGGAGCCGGGGCCTGATCCGAACGCCAGACCCCTGCCCACCGAGGCCGGTCCCGGAGCGCGATCGGCACGCGCTCCGGGACCGGAAGGGGGTGTCCCGCGGGACACCCCCGGGACGTCACGGGGTCACAACGTCACTTGTTGACACACTTGTTGCCGCTGGTGGGGTTCAGCAGCGCGATGACGTCGATGGTGTTGCCACAGACGTTGATCGGCACGTGGACGGGAATCTGGACGACGTTGCCCGAGAGGATCCCCGGGGAACCGACGGCAACGCCCTCGGCGCCCGCGTCGGCCATGGCGGGGGCCGCCGCCCCCATGGCCAGGACCAGCCCCGCGACGATCGTTGCAGCCTTCTTGCACTTCATGATGGATCGAGCCCTTTCCGCAGTGGCGAACACATCCGCACGACGGTCGTACGGACACGAGTGGGGGAGCGATCGGCTTCCCGTTCGTACGCTCACTGCTGGAACTCCAACGAGACGGCCGTTCCGAGGAAACTGGCCGGTATTACGATTTTTCCCGTTTCACCCGTTCGCCCCCTTGCGGGATGTCGTTTCCGCGTCGACAGGCCAGGCGGGGAAAGGCGAACGGGCCGTACAGGGCGCCATTGCCCCGTACGGCCCGTTTGGTGTGCGCGAGCGGTGTACCGGCTGGATCAGCCGTTGGCGACACCGTTGCCGGAGAGCACCGGGATGTCGTCCAGGACGTGCGACAGCGGCTCGTCGCCCTTGGCCTGGGTGGAGTTCTCCGCGCACTGCTGGTTCTGCGGGGAGGAGAGTACGTTGACGTCCTGGACGGCGACGGCGGCGAGCAGGCCGAAGACCGCACCCACGTTGGCCTTGACCGGCGCGCCGACGCACAGCTTGTTCAGCGAGCCCTGGATCAGCTCCAGCTGAGGACTCTGGTCGCCCTTGGTCACTGCATTGCCGAAGGACTCCCGGGCGCCGTTGCCGCTGAACGACGTGGTGCCGCCGTCATCGGCGATGGCGAGGGCCGGGGCCGCGGCGGCGGCGGTGAGGCCGACGACGGAGACGGCCACGGCCGCACCCGCCATAATCTTCTTGATCACGGTCTGTTCCTTTTCTCGGGAAATGCATGTGGAGCGACCTGACCAACCAGACGGCGGTGATTTTGGTTCTCCTCGGTTCTCCTGCTTCACCCGATCGGCTTGCTCCGCCCCGCGAGGTAGATCGCCGGTAATAGGCCGTTGGAGTGAAGCGGCACAACCAAACCGGTGGCGGGGAGTTGCACAGGGGGCCCCGGCGATTTTTGGGGCATCCTTCAGAAGGGGACTCATCGTGATCAAGAAGGTTATGGCCGGCGCGGCCGTCGCCGCCTCCGTAGTCGGCGTCTCCGCCGCCACGGCGGCCCCGGCACTCGCCATCGCCAACGACGGCGGTACCACGTCGGCCAGCGGCAACGGCGCTGAGCAGTGGTACGGCAACTCGGCGACCTACGGAAACATGAGCCCGCAGTTCGCGCTCATCCAGGGCTCGTTCAACAAGCCCTGCATCGCCCTCCCCGCCAAGGCGAACATCGGCGGACTCCTGGGTGTGCTGCCGATCTCGGTCCAGGACCTCAACATCCTCTCGTCCCCGCAGAATCAGCAGTGTGTCGAGAACTCGACGCAGGCGAAGGGCGACGAGGCGCTGTCGCACATCCTGGACAACATTCCGATCCTGTCCGGGAACGGCACCGCGAACCGCTGAGAAATCGGTCGTCGGGGCCGGGCAGCCGCTGTTCTCCGCGGCGGCCCGGCCTTTTTGTCTGCGGAGCGGTACTCCATTAGGGGGAACCGCAGAAACTAATCCACCCGTAGGCAGTTGAACGCAATGGATTCCACCGGTGGAGTCCGACTTTCCGGAAAGGTATTTACATGAAGAAGCTGTGGGCGACCGCCGCTGTGGCCGCGACCCTTGTCGGTGCTACGGCCGCCATGGCGTCGCCGGCGCTGGCCATCGCCGATGACGGTGGTACGACGTCCTTCAGCGGCAACGGCGCCGAGCAGAAGTTCGGCAACTCGGTGACCAAGGGCGACCAGAGCCCCCAGCTCGGCCTGGTGCAGGGGTCGCTGAACAAGCCCTGCATCGGTCTGCCGGTCAAGGCGAACGTCGGGGGTCTGATCGGTGTCCTCGCGGTCGCCGTCCAGGACGTCAATGTCCTGTCGTCCCCGCAGAACCAGCAGTGTGTCGAGAACTCGACGCAGGCGAAGGGCGACGAGCCGCTGTCGCACATCCTCGACGACATCCCGGTCCTGTCCGGGAACGGCGTCGGCAACCACTGAGAACCCAACTTTCCGGAAAGGTATTCACCATGAACAAGCTGTGGGCAACCGCCGCTGTGGCCGCGACCCTCGTCGGCGCCACCGCCGCCACGGCGGCGCCGGCGCTCGCCATCGCCGATGACGGTGGTACGACATCCTTCAGCGGCAACGGCGCGGACAGCTCGTTCGGCAACGCCGTCACCAAGGGCGACCAGAGCCCCCAGCTCGGCCTGGTGCAGGGGTCGCTGAACAAGCCCTGCATCGGTCTGCCGGTCAAGGCGAACGTCGGAGGCCTGATCGGTGGCCTCGCGCTCGCGGTCCAGGACGTCAATGTCCTGTCGTCCCCGCAGAACCAGCAGTGTGTCGAGAACTCGACGCAGGCGAAGGGCGACGAGCCGCTGTCGCACATCCTCGACG